>DATHEV010000813.1:0-2341 GCA_035318405.1 Iamia sp. | reverse complement strand
CCGAAGGGCGGGTTGGTTGCGGCGGGTGGCGATGTGGTCGCCGGGCCCGGCTCGGGTGCCGTCCGCCAGGGCGACACGGCCTCGGCCGGGGCGGGGGTTGGTCTGGCGCTGGATCTCGACGTTGATCCGTCGGGCTGTCTCGGCGGTGTTGGTGGTGATGGCGACGCTCCGTCCGGCGTGCGCGTGGCGGCGGTGGATCGCTGCGACGCGAGCCGCGGCCAGCGTCGGGTGAACCGTCTTGAGGCGCCGATGCAGCTCGTATTCGGCAGCAGCCGCCGGTTCGCCGTTGCGGACTCCGAGGCTGGCGTCCGCCTCCCACTCCTCCTCGAAGCGGCGGGGCGTCTTCAGGTGGTGTGCCGGGAGTGTTGCCGTCCAGTGGGCGAAGACCCCGCCGCGGCCGACGGCAGGTAGCTGGAGGGGGTCGCCGATGGCGACGAGTCGCCATCGGCGTCGGTGGGCGAGGGTGACGAGGCTGTGGAGGTCGTCGGTGGCAGCCATGCCGGCCTCGTCGACGACCACCGTCGTCCCAGGGCCCCAGGGGGTGTGCGATCGCTGTTGGTGGCGGGTGAGGAAGGCCGCGAGCGTCTCGGCGGGGCAACCGGCTTCCAGGCCCAGGACGTCGGCGGCCTTCCCGGAGGGGGCCAGCGCCACGACCGGCCGGCGCTGGTGCTGCAGGATGCGGACGGCTCGGGCGGTCGTGGTCGTCTTGCCGGTGCCGGCGGGGACCAACGACCAGCACGAGCGTTTCGTCCGATGCCATCGCATCGGACGCGCTCCGCTGCGGGTCGGAAGCCGGTCTCACCGGGGTGGAGTTCGTAGCCGCCCAGCGTTGGAGGTCGGTCTCCTGGTCGAGAACTGCCCGGGTGGTGAGGCGACGATCGGTGACGGCTTCTGTGACCGGGCGACCGTCCCGACGGCGTGGCGCACCGGGTGCTGTTGGTGGGCCGAGCGGGACGCACTGCACGTCCGCTGTGGCGGCGAGACGGTCGATCCGCGTCACCGCTTCGGCTCCTGTGAGATCGATCGGAGCGATGAGCGTGGCCAGGTGGCGGGCAATGTCCGCCCGCAGCCACGTGGACGCCTCCTCCGAGATGCGGCGGAGCGCCTCGACGACGAGCTCTTCGTCCGAGAGAATCGGGACGTCGGCAGGGGAGCGGACAACCTCTCTCGACAGGTCGTCGGGGTCAAAGCCGACGATGGCGGCCTGCTCACGCCAGGTCCGGTGCAGGCTGGTGCCGTCGACGCAATGGGCCTTGGCCGGTCGGGAGGCGAGGACCGCTCGTCGTTCGAGTTGGGCGATCGTGCGTGGGTCGGGGTCGGCGCCGTCGTGCTCGTCGGTCCATGCCCGGAGCAGGTCGGAGAGCTTGCTCTCGACCTGGGCGCTCCTGGCCGAGAACAGGTCACGCACCGATTCGGGAACGCAGGTGGTGTCGGCCTGCCCGCCGTCGAGTGGCTTCCAGCCGAGTCCGAGGCGCGCGGTGAGCTCGGTACGGAGGGCGGCGTCGTAGATCCAGCCGACGGTGCGTTGCTGCTGCTTGAGGAAGCGAGCATCGAGCGAGAGCCAGCGGCCGGTCGTGTCCTGGACCTTGGCGCCGACTACGGCATGGGTGTGCAGCTGCGGATCGATGGTGCGGGAGGTGTGTTGGCGGAACACAGCCACGGTCAGGCCCCGGGTGTCGACCTGGAGGACGCCGTCCTTCCCCCGACGGGTGAGCGCCCCGTGGACCTCGAGCCAGTCGAGCGCCGCCAGGACCGCAGCGTCATGGGCGGCGAGCACCTCGGCCCGCACCCACGGGTCAGGCGTGAGCGCCCACAACACCGAGACCGACTTCGGAGCCGAGAATGTCGCGTCGAACCCCCGCGCCGAGGCATCACCGAACCGCCGGCCGAGAGGACGGCCGGTCGTGGGGTGGCGCCCTTCGAGCAACGCCCGCAGGTCGTCCGGAGTGACGGCGCCGTCGAGCCCGAGCGCCGCGCGTCCTCGGCCGTGCCAGCGCCCGGGCGGTTCGTCGGGATCGAGGTAGTAGTCGACCGGCCCATGCCCTGGCGTCGCACGCCGGTCGTCCGCAAGGCCGGCGTAGTAGGCGAGCAGGTCCGCGAGGCGTCCGCCCGGCGCCTTCAACGTCGTCACCCGCATCACGACCCAGACCACCCCAGGTCGTGCGAACGGTCGTGGTCGCCGCAATGCACTCGTCTGTCCGATAAGTGCTTAGGCCGTTGAGGTGGCCTGGTTGCTACGGGTCGGAGTGGATTCTCTGATTCGGTCGGTCGGGTCGGAGTGCTCGGGGTGGCGTCGTTCAGGTCATGTGATGCTGTTGAACCATGAGGGCGGGTTGGCCTC
>DATHEV010000812.1:0-5148 GCA_035318405.1 Iamia sp. | reverse complement strand
CGCCTCGGGGGTGAGGTCCAGGCCGCTGATGACACCCCGCTCGAGCAGGCCGCTGCTGGCCTCGTAGAGGCCGGCCTCGACCATGCCCTGGGGGCATTGGGTGATGTTCACGATGATCCGGCCGGCGGCGACGGCCTTCTCGATCACCTTCAGCAGCGCCGGCGTCGACGGAGCGTTCCCGGAACCGTAGGTGCGGAGGACAGCTCCCCGCAGCCCAGCGTTGAGGAGCACCGCCTCGAGCTGGGCGGGCTGGATGCCGGGGAACAGGCTGACGTCCGCCACCGCGCTCTCGAGGTCGAGCCGGGCGTAGAAGGGGGCGACGGTGTTGTCGGTGGCCGGTCGCAGGTACTCGCTGGCGATGCGGATGTGCTCGCCGATGGTGCCGAGGCTCGGGTAGTTCGGCGTCTCGAAGCCGAGGAGGGCCGAGCTGCTCATCTTGCGCACCCGGTTGCCGCGCAGCACGGTGCCGGCGAAGACCAGGATGACCTCGGGGATGACGGGCTGGCCGCCGATCGCCCCGGCGACGCACAGAGCGTTCACGAAGTTGCTGACCGCGTCGGTGCGGGGATGGAAGATCGGGAGCTGCGATCCGGTGATGACGACGGGCTTGGCCAGGTTGGCAAGCATGAACGACAGCGCACTGGAGGTGTAGGCCATCGTGTCGGTGCCGTGGAGGATGACGAAGCCGTCGTAGGGGCCGCCTTCGTCCCCCTCGTACACCTTGGCGATGGCGTTGGCCATGTAGCGCCAATGCTCGCTGGTGACGTCGGAGGAGTCGATGGGGTCCACTGGGGCCCCCTTCAGGTCGCGCAGGCTCTCCAGCACGTACTCGACGCCCAGCTCCTTCACCAGCCCCTTGGGCAGGTATGACTCAAGCTTGGCCTGGTCGGCCGGCACGAGCGGGCTGGCCGGGTTCCCGGGCTCGCTCGGGACCATGCCCAAGGTGCCCCCTGTGTACAGGACGTAGACACGGGACTTCCGGTCGGCCATTCGCTGCTCTCCCCTTGCGGTGACGACGAGGTGCGATCACCTCGCTGCGGGAGCGTAGCGGTCGTGCCATCGGTTGACGGACGAGTCCCGCCGACGCATCCGTCAGGTACCGGTGACGGAGACGGACACCCCGTCTCGACCTGCCACAGGAGGCACCGACATGCCCAACCCCCGCAACCGCGTCGATCCCGAGGAGCTGCGGCGGGCCCGCCAGGGCACGCCCGCCGGTCAGTACCACAGCCGCAACCGCTGAATCGCCGTGACGGCGGTGGGGCCGTCACCGGCCCCACCGCCTCCGGCGTGTGTCGATCGCCCAGGAGATCCCATGACCGTTCCCTACACCACCGATGCCGACGGGCTGGCCGAGGCCATGACCGCGGCCCTGGCCGCCACCGGGTACGCCGAGATCGTCGGCCTGCCGCCCATCCCGGGGTGTGCGCCTCCGCTCGAGCAGATCGTCGTGCTCAGCGTGGATGGGCGCCTCGAGGCGCACATCCCGTCGGCTGTGACCTACTCCGGCGGCGACGACCTCCTGGCCCGGGCATGTGACGGACCCGAGCTGCCCGGACGAGCCCGCCTGCTCACGGTGGTCGAGTCCGGCCCGGCAGGGCTGGCCGCGGACATCGTGGACCTGGTCGGCGCCGCGATCCCGGCCCGGCCCGGGCCTCCGACCGGCTGGCGTCCGATCCGCGCGGCTCCGCCGGGTGGGGGCTCTCCCGGCCTCCCCGTCGAGTCGCCGGGCCGTCCGACCCGGTCGGCCGAGGAGCTCACCGATCTGGACGACCTGCGGTCCGACGAGGAGTCGGTCGGGGTCGCCCCCGCGGCGCTGGCCGCCGAGCTGGCGCTGACGGTCAAGGGCCAGGCGGAGGCGATCCGGGTCATCAGCGATGCCATCGCCCCCGCCATCAGCCGGTCCGCACCCCGCCGTCCCGCCTCGGTCCTCCTCGTCGGTCCCACCGGCGTGGGGAAGACGGCGACGGCGGAGGCCCTGGCCGTGGCCCTGCACGACCTCACCCCGGAGTCGCAGACGTGGACATCCGTGCGGGTCGACCTCAACCAGGCGGCGGAGGCGCACTCGGTGTCGGATCTGCTCGGCGCACCGGCCGGCTACGTCGGCCACGGCGATGGCTCGCCGCTCGCCGAGGCGTTGGCCGCGCACCCCCGGGTCGTGGTGGTCTTCGACGAGGTCGACAAGGCCCATCCCGACGTGATGACGGTGCTGATGGGAGCGATGGACCGGGGGCGTATCCAGCTCCGCCGGCCGATCGGCGGGCGCTGGGAGGTCGACTGCCGTCAGGCGGTGTTCGTCTTCACGTCGAACCGGGGCTCGGAGCGCCTGGCCGACCTCTCGCCCGCGGTGGCCGGCGCCCACCTGGAGGAGATCGCTCGCCAGATGCTCATCGCCGACGGCATGCCGGAGTGGCTCGCCGGGCGCCATGGTCGGATCGCCGTCTTCCGCCCGCTCAGCACCCGCGTCATCGCCGAGGTGGCGACCCTGGAGGTCGCTCGGCTGGCCGAGGAGTTCGGCCTGGATCTGGCGTGGATCGAGCCGAGCGTCGTCGAACAGGTGCTGGCCGAGGCCGGGCCGACCACGACCGGGGCCCGCTCGCTGCGTCTGGCGGCCGACCGTCTCCTGGCCGGCGACCTGGCGGCTGCCCGCGTCGATCGGGTCGGGGACGACGGTCCGGTGGTCGTGGCGGGGTCGCCGCTCCGCGTCGTGCCGCTGGAGGCATGGGAGGCCGGCGAGGCGGCGGACCGGTGAGGTCGGTGCATCCATCCCCTTCGGGTCGCCCGGCGGTCCCCGCCTACCATCGCCGCGATGGCTGACAGGATCACCCGGGACGACGTGGCCCACGTGGCCCGTCTCGCCCGTCTCGAGCTGAGCGACGACGAGCTGGGGACCTTCACCGGCCAGCTGGCGGCCGTGCTGGAGCACGCCGAGGACGTGGAGGCGCTCGACCTGGCGGGCGTGCCCCCCACCGCCCACCCGTTGCCGCTGGTCAACGTGTTCCGCCCCGATGTGGTGGGGCCGACGCTGGACCCCCGTGAGGTCCTTGCCGTCGCCCCATCGGTCGAGGACGGCCGCTTCCGCGTCCCGCCGATCCTGGGGGAGGCCCCGTGAGCAACGGGTCGTTCATCTCGGCGAGGGAGGTCGCCGCGGGGGTGAGGACCGGCCAGTGGTCGGCCCGCCAGCTGCTCGACGAGCACCTGGCCGCCATCGAGGCCGGCGACGGCGACGTCCACGCCTTCCTCCACGTCGACGTCGAGGGGGCGCGCGCCGCGGCCGACGCGGTCGACGCCACCGTCGCCGCCGGTGACGACCCGGGCCCGCTGGCCGGGGTCCCCGTGGCGGTCAAGGACAACCTGTGCACGCGGGGCGTCCCCACGACGTGCGGGTCCAAGATCCTCGAGGGCTGGGTCCCGCCCTACGACGCCACGGTCGTCCAGCGGCTCCGCTCGGCCGGGGCCGTCGTCGTGGGCAAGACCAACCTCGACGAGTTCGCCATGGGCAGCTCCACCGAGAACTCGGCCTTCGGCCCGACGCGGAACCCCGTCGACCGCTCGAGGGTCCCGGGCGGCTCCTCCGGGGGCAGCGCGGCCGCGGTGGCGGCCGGCTTCGCCCCCCTCGCGCTGGGCTCGGACACCGGTGGCTCGATCCGCCAGCCCGCCGGTCTGTGCGGCGTCGTCGGGCTCAAGCCCACCTACGGTCGGGTGAGCCGCTACGGCCTGGTTGCCTACGCCTCCAGCCTCGACCAGGTCGGCCCGCTCTCCCGCACGGTCGCCGACTCCGCCCTCGCCCTCGAGGTCATCGGTGGCCACGATCCGGCCGACGCCACCTCGACGCCCGACGCCCAGCCCGACTACCTCGCCCACCTCGACGACGGCGTCGAGGGGCTGCGGGTCGGGGTCGTCACCGAGATGCTCGAGATGGAGGGCATGGCGCCCGACGTCGCCGTCCGGGTCCGCGCCGCGGCGGATGCCCTGAGCGCGGCCGGCGCCAAGGTCGTCGACGTCTCCGTCCCGGCGGTGAAGTACGGCCTGTCCGCCTACTACCTGATCGCGCCGGCCGAGGCGTCGAGCAACCTCGCCCGCTTCGACGGCGTCCGCTACGGCCTGCGGGTCGATGCGCCCACCACCCACGAGATGATGGTCGCCACCCGGACCGCCGGGTTCGGCGCCGAGGTCAAGCGGCGGATCATGCTCGGCACCTACGCCTTGTCGGTGGGCTACTACGACGCCTTCTACGGCCAGGCCCAGCGGGTGCGCACCCTGATCACCCGGGACTTCGCCGCGGCCTACGCCGAGGTCGACGTGCTGCTGGCGCCCATCTCGCCGACGACTGCGTGGCCCCTCGGGGAGAAGACCCAGGACCCCCTGACGATGTACCTGATGGACGTGTGCAGCATCGTGTCGAACCTGTCCGGCGACCCCGCCATCTCGGTCCCGTTCGGCACCGGCGCCGACGACCTGCCAGTGGGCGTCCAGGTGATGGCGCCGGCCCTCGGCGAGGTCGACCTGTTCCGCACCGCCGCCGTCCTCGAAGGAGCTGCACCATGACGGCCGTCTTCAGCACCGTCGACAGCGACGAGATCTTCACCGTCGAGGCCGGCGGCACCACCTACGAGCTGGTGTGCGGGCTCGAGGTCCACGCCGAGCTGGCCACCGAGACGAAGATGTTCTCGAGCGCCCCGAACAACTTCGGCGATGCCCCCAACACCAACATCGACCCGGTCACGCTCGGCCTCCCGGGCACGCTGCCGGTGCTCAACGAGCGGGCCATCGAGCTGGCCATCCGCTTCGGACTCGCCGTCGACGGCGACATCCGCCGGTCGGTGTTCAGCCGGAAGAACTACTTCTACCCGGACATGCCGAAGGACTTCCAGATCTCGCAGTACGACCTCCCGATCGTGAGCGAGGGCACCGTCGAGCTCCCCGGCGGCCACGTCGTCGGGCTCGAGCGGGCCCACCTCGAGGAGGACACCGGCAAGTCCACCCACGTGGGCGGGGACGGCCGCATCACCGGCGCCGAGTACTCGCTCGTCGACTACAACCGCGCCGGCGTGCCGCTGATGGAGGTAGTCAGCGAACCCGACATGCGTTCGGCTGATCAGGCACGTCGTTACGTCGAAGAACTGCGCGCGACGTTGCTCGCGATCG
>DATHEV010000811.1:0-4312 GCA_035318405.1 Iamia sp. | reverse complement strand
GATCGTCGGCCACAGGCTCGTCGGTCGCGGGATCGTCGGTCGCGGCGGGCACCGTCGCCCCCGGGTCGTCGGGGGCGGGGACCATCGTCGTCGCCGGCGGCGGGGCGCTCCCCTGCTCCCCCACGGTGCCCCCGCCCTCGGTCGGCGTCTCGGATCCGCCCTCGGCCGAGTCCCCCGAGTCGTCCGCGCCGGCCGTCATCGCTCCGTTCGACTCCTCCCGAGCCACCGGCGCGGCACCATCGGGTGCGATCTCGGCGCCGACGGCATCGAAGGACGTGGCCTCGTCCCCGCCCCCGGCGGTCCCCATGGCCTCGGCGCCCCAGTCGGCCAGCTCGTCGCACGAGGCGAAGGTCGCCAGCTCGACCGCCCCCGCCACCTGCGGGGGATCGCTGGCCTCGCCGGCGGCGAGGACCAGGGCGGTGGTGAGGGCCCCCGCTCCGAGCAGGGCGAGGACACCGATCACCCCCCGGCGGGGCCGGCTGCCGGGGGTCATGGAGGCGCTGGTCATGGACCCTCCGACGTCTGTCACCGTGGTGTGGTTCCCGTCACTCAGCCGAGGATGTTGCCGTACTCCGACGACATCAGGCTCACGGCGATGATCCCGAGCACGATCCCGAGGCCCACCGCGAGCGCGGACGAGATGGCGTCGCCCTTCGGGCCCATGCGCTTCGAGCCCTCGATGAGGATCAGCCCGGCCGCCCCACCGGCCAGCAACCCGCCGATGTGGCCGCCGATGGAGATCCCGGGCACGCCGAAGGTGATGAAGAGGTTGATGGCGAGGGTCGTCACCAGCCCCGAACGCATCAGGTCGATCCCCCGCTCTCGGGCCATCACGATCGCTCCGCCCATCAGGCCGAAGATGGCACCCGATGCCCCTGCGGTGGCGGCGCGGGGATCGAGCAGGACCACGCCGAGGCTGCCGCCGAGGAGCGACGCCGTGTACAGGGCCGCGAACCGCAACCGCCCGATGATGGGCTCGAGGATCACCCCGAAGATGTACAGGGCGTACATGTTCATGGCGATGTGGATCAGCCCGAAGGGGAGCTCGTAGGAGTGGAGGAAGCCGGAGGTCACCAGGCGGTAGGGCTCCGCCGGGACCAGCGGGCCGAAGAGCGAGAGGTCGCCGTACAGGCCCACCTCGTCGAAGATCAGCTTCCCGCCGTCGGTGAACGGGGTGGCCGTGCGGGTCGCCAGCTGAAGGACGAAGACCACCACGTTGATGCCGATCAGGACCGGGCTGACGATCGGCTTGGTCAACCAGGAACCGGCGCCCTGGTACACCTTCTGCTTGCCGGCCTTGGCGCACTCGGGGCAGTGGAAGCCCACCGACGCCTGGTGCATGCACTGCGGGCAGATCGGGCGGTCGCACCGCTGGCAGGAGATCCCCGACACGCGGTCCGGGTGGCGATAGCAGGTGCGGACGTCGCTCGGTGCCGTCATGGTGGCGCCGACGCTACCCAGGGACGGGCGCCGTCCGGTGGCAGACGGGCCGGCGGGCCGGTCAGCGCCCGGTGAAGGTCGCCTTCCCGGGGCCGTGCTCCCGGAAGGAGTCCACCCCGATGCGGGCGTCGTCGGTGGCGAAGACCTGGGTGAACAGCTCCTGCTCGAGCTCCAGCCCGGAGCCCAGGCTGACGTCGAGGCCCCGGTCGATGGCCCGCTTGGCCAGGCCCTGGGCCACGACGGCCCCGGCCGCCAGCTCGGCCGCCCAGGCCAGGGCGGCGTCCTGGATCTCGTCGGCCGGCACCACCCGGTCGACCAGCCCGATGGCCAGGGCCTCGTCGGCCTTGACCTGGCGGCCCGAGAGGATCATGTCCTTGGCCCGGGCCGGGCCGACCAGGCGGGTCAGCCGCTGCGTGCCACCCCCACCGGGGATGATGCCGAGGAGGATCTCGGGCTGGCCGAAGCGGGCCCGGTCCGAGGCGATGCGCAGGTCGCAGGCCAGGGCCAGCTCGCACCCACCACCGAGGGCGACACCGCTCACGGCGGCGATGACGGCCCGGGGGATGTCGGCGACGGCGTTCAGCGCCCGCAGGAACTGCGATCCGATGATGCGGGCCTCGTCGGGACCGGCGAACTCGGAGATGTCGGCGCCGGCGGCGAAGACGCGGTCGCCGCCGGTGACCACCACGGCCCCCGGGGGCGAGTCGATCAGGGCCTGGGCCGCCCCCTCCAGCTGCTCGAGCAGCCCGGTCGAGAGGGCGTTGACCTTGCCGTTCTCGATGCGCAGGACGGCGACGCCGTCGTCGCGGCGCTCGACGGAGACGAGGGGATGCGAGGAGGACATGGCGGGCGAACCTAGCCCTCGAAGGGGCTCGACGACCTAGAGGGAGACGACGCTCTCGGACTCCATGTCCATGCCCACGGCCTCGACGGACGTGACCCCCGGGACCCGGTCCTTCAAGATGCGCTCGACCCCGGCCTTGAGCGTGACGGTCGAGGCCGGGCAGCTCACGCACGCGCCGGTCAGCTCGACGGTGACGACACCGGTCTCGGGGTCGAAGCCGCGCAGCTCGATGTCGCCGTTGTCGGCCTGGATGGCCGGGCGGATCGCCTGGATCGTGGCGTGGAGCTTGTCGAGCATGTGTCGTCCATCCTCCCAGGTGCAGCCGGTGCGCCGAAACCCGGGGAGCACGGTGCACAACTGCCCGGCGGGGCCCTCCTGTTCCCCGAGCGGGTGGTGCCGCCGGTCACACGGGGATGGCCCCGACTGCGGCCGCTGACGGGACCCTCCCTACGATCGGGCCGGTGACGGCGCTGATCCTGGCTCACGGAGCCACCGGGCTGGCCGGTGACGGCGTGCCCAGCGCCCTGCTGTACGGCATCGTCGTAGCCGGCACCGTCGTCGGCGCCCTCGGCCTGCGGGCCCGGGGGACCCGGCTGCTGGGCGGCCCGGCGGTGCCTCCGCTCAGCATCGACGGGGCCGAGGCCGGAGCGTGGCCGGGCGACGGCCACCGTGCCGCGGTGCCGGTCGTCGGGGCGGTGGTGGGCGTGGCCGGGCTCGTCGCCCTGCTCGTGGTGGGCTGGGCCGGGTCGGACCAGAGCGGCCTCAACCCGCTGGCGTCGACCCTCCTGCTGCTGTGGTGGACGGTCCCGGTGCTGACCGTCCTGCTCGGCGACTGGTGGCGGCTGATCGACCCCTACGACGCCATCGCGGCCGGGATCGATCGCCTGCGGGGCCGCACCGGGGCGGCTCCGGCGTCGGCTCTGGCGACAGAGTCGCCGGACGGCGAGGTCTTCGAGGCCGGCGACTGGTGGGTCCCGGCGGCCCTGGTGGCCAGCTTCGCCTGGATGGTGACGTGCTGGCTCGAGGGCCAGCAGCCCCGGAACATGACCCTGTGGCTCACCGCCCTCACTGCGGTCATGGTCGTGGGCGCGGTCCTCGGCGGCCGGGCGTGGGTCCGGCGGAGCTCTCCGCTGGCCGTCCTCACCGGCGCCCTGGCCGCGGCGTCACCGATCGACTGGTCCACGGGCCGGCCCCGGCTGCGCTCGCCGCTGGTCGGGCTGGCGGGACGGGCCGGCGGGCGCCGCTCAGCCGGCGTGGTGCTCGTGCTCCTCGGCACCGCCTTCTGGGAGGCGGTCAGCGGCACCCAGTGGTGGGCCGACCTGATCGGCTCCAGCGGCACCGGGGGCACCGGCGCCGCCCTCATGTGGTCGACCGCCGGCCTGGCGTGGTGCATCCTCCTGGCCGGCGCGGCCTGGGTGGCGACCGGCGCCCTGGCCGAGGCGGTGGCGACCCGGACCGGGGCCCCGCCGCTCGACGAGCCCCTCGCCGGGGACCTGGCCGTGACGCTCGCCCCGTTCGCCGCCGTCGCCCTCACCGCCCACCAGCTCGAGACCCTCCTGATCACCGCCCAGGACGTGCTCTTCTACTTCGCCGCCGACCCGCTGGCGGAGGGCTGGGACCTCACCGGCACCCGGGGCTGGGGGGTCAACGAGCAGGTGCTGTCCCCCGTCGTGCTGGCCTGGACCCGCTTCGCCCTGCTGGTCGGGGGTCTGGGGCTGATGCTCACCGGCGGCTGGGACCGGCTGGCCGCCCGGGTGGGCAAGGCCGTGATCACCGCCGGGTGGGTCCTCGCCGGGTGGACGGCGGCGGCCGGAGCCCTGGCCCTGTGGCTCCTGTTGGGCGCGTGAGAGGGTGACGGCGATGAGCCTCCTGCTGGCCCACCAGGGCGGGTGGGACGAGATCATGCTCGTCCTCACGCCCATCGCCCTGTTCGCCGGCCTCCTGTGGCTGGCCAACATCCGGGCCAACCGCGAGCTCCAGCGCCGCCGCGCTGCGGCCGAGGCCGAGCCCGAGCCCGACACCGGGGGC
>DATHEV010000810.1:0-2059 GCA_035318405.1 Iamia sp. | reverse complement strand
GGGGGCTAGTTGGGCGTGCCGGCGCGGCGCTGGGCGTCGTCGAACAGCGTCTGGACGCGGATCTTGAGCTCGGCGGTCTGGCTCCGGATGGCCGCCCGGCGGGCCTTGGCGCCGTCGGTCCGGGGCGCCTCCATCGGCTCGCCCACCACGACGACGACCTTCACCGGGCGGATCACCTTGGCCCCCTTGCCCATGGCCCTGTCGGAGCCGCCGATGCCGACCGGCACGATCGGGGCTCCGGTGCGGCCCTGGATGAACGCTGGGCCGTCGAACAGCTCCTCGACCACCGGGCCCTCCTGGCGGGTGCCCTCGGGGAACATCACCAGCGGCTCACCGCCCTCGACGACGGCCTGGCAGGCGTGCAGCGCCTCGCGGTCGGCCGTGCCCCGGGCGACGGGGATGCCGCCCAGCGCCGACCACAGCACCCCGAAGCCCGGCTTCCAGAGGGTGTCCTTGGCCAGGAACCGCTGACGGCGGCGGGCGCAGCCGGCGGCCAGCAGGAAGTCGATGTTCGACCGGTGGACCGGCGCCAGGATGAAGGGCCGGTCGGCCGGGACGTTCTCGAGACCGTGGTACTCGACGCGGAGCCACACCCGGGCGAAGGCCACGAGGGCGCCCCGGATGAAGCCGTAGAGCAGCCGCTCGCCGGCGCTCGGCGGGTCGAGGTTGATCTTGACCCCGCTGCGGCGCTCGGCCCGGGCCAGGGCCCGCCGCTCCTTCCGGGTGGTGCCGGCGGCCGGGTCACCCTCCGACACGGCGGCCTCGGCACCCGCCGAGCCCGCCGCGCCGTCGTCGGGGCTCACCCGCCCACCTTGGTGGCGAGGGCCTCGACGACCTCGTCGATGGACAGGTCGCTGGTGTCGACGACGAGGGCGTCGTCGGCCTCGGCGAGCGGCGACTCCTCCCGGCCCTGGTCGAGGGCGTCACGGCGGGCCAGGTCGGTGGCGACGGCCTCGTAGGAGAGGTCGGCGACCTCCTTCGACCGGCGCTCGGCCCGCACCTCGGGCCGCGCCGTCAGGTACACCTTGAGCTGGGCGTCGGGGAACACGACGGTGCCGATGTCCCGGCCCTCGAGCACGCCCCCGCCCCGCTCGGCGGCCCACTCCCGCTGCCGGCGGACGAGGTCGCGGCGGACGTCGGCGTTGGCGGCCACGAGCGACACCGCCCGGGTGACCTCGGGGCCGCGGATCTCGATGGTGGCGTCGACCCCGTCGACCCGCACCGTGTCGAGACCGATCTCCAGCTCGACCTCGCCCACGATCCGGGCCATGTCGGCGGCGTCGGCGGGATCGATCCCCCGGCGCAGGGCGGCGAAGGTCACCCCCCGGTACATGGCCCCGGTGTCGAGGTACTGGAGGCCGAGGCGGCGGGCCAGCCGGCGGGCGATGGTGGACTTCCCGGACCCGGCCGGACCGTCGATGGCGATGATCCTCACGAACCGGGACCGTAGTGGTCGACGCGCCGGAGGGTCCCTCCCGACACGGGCGGTCGCCGTAGGATCGACGGTCGTGCGCCAGTACCTCGATCTGCTGAACGCCGTGCTGCACGAGGGCGAGGACCGCCCCGACCGCACCGGCGTCGGCACCCGCTCGCTGTTCGGGTGGCAGTCCCGCTACGACCTGGCCGACGGGTTCCCGCTGCTCACGACCAAGAAGGTCCACCTGCGCTCGATCGTGGTCGAGCTGCTGTGGTTCCTCCAGGGCCGGACCGACAACGGCTGGCTGAACGAGCGGGGCGTCACCATCTGGGACGAGTGGGCCACGGCCGAGCAGGCCGGCCGCTTCGGGCGGCCCGAGGGCGAGCTGGGACCGGTCTACGGCCACCAGTGGCGGAGCTTCGGGGCGACCCGGCAGCCCGACGGGACCTACGCCGACGACGGCATCGACCAGATCGCCCACGTGGTCGAGCAGATCCGCTCGAACCCGACGTCGCGCCGCCTGGTCGTGAGCGGCTGGCACCCGGCCGAGGCCGAGCAGGTCACCCTCCCGCCGTGCCACACGCTGTTCCAGTTCTACGTCGCCGACGGCAGGCTGTCCTGCCAGCTCTACCAGCGCAGCGC
>DATHEV010000809.1:0-5206 GCA_035318405.1 Iamia sp. | reverse complement strand
CCGTAGGGCGGCACGCCGCCGGCATCCTTCAACAGCCGGGCCAGGTGAATCAGGTTCCACGTCATGAAGGTGGTGTTGCGGTTCGTGAAGTCGTTCTCGGGCCCGCCTGAGCCCTGGTCCAGGTAGGAGGGCCCTGGCCCGACCTCGCCGATCCATCCGGCGTCGGCCTGGGGCGGGATCGTGTAGCCGATGTGCTGGAGCGAGTAGAGGACGTTCATGGCGACGTGCTTGATGCCGTCCTCGTTGCCGGTGACGAGGCAGCCGCCGACCCGGCCGTAGTAGGCCCACTGCCCCCGCTCGTTGAGGTCCGAGCTGCTGGCGTAGAGCCGCTCGACGACCTTGGTGCAGACGCTCGACTTGTCGCCCAGCCAGATCGGGGTGCAGATCACGAGGATGTCCGAGGCCATGACGGCGGCCTGGATCGCCGGCCAGTCGTCGCGGTCCCAGCCGCGCTCGGTCATGTCGGGGTAGACGCCGGGCGGGACCTCGTGGTCGACCACACGCACCAGCTCCACGTCGACGCCGGCGCCCTGCATGATCTCCATCGACCGGGTCGCCAGCCCCTCGGTGTGCGATCGCTCGGGCGAGGGCTTGAGCGTGCACGACAGGAACAGCGCCCGCAGGTCGCTCATGTCCGGGGCGGGCTCGATCTCGACACTCATGTCGCTCTCGTCTCGGTCAGGGGGTGGTGGTGGCAAGGCGCTCGTCGGTGGGGACGAGGGCGCGGTGCTCGCTCGGGCTGACGCCCCGGACGCGGGAGAAGGCGGCGCTGAGGGCGAAGCCGGTGCCGTAGCCGACCTGCCGGGCCACGCCGGCCACGGTGGCGTCGGGCTCGCGGAGCAGGTCGGCGGCCAGGGCCAGACGCCACTCGGTCAGGTAGGCCATGGGCGTCTCGCCCACCTCCTCGGCGAATCGGCGGGCCAGCGTGGCCCGGGACACGCCGACCTCGCGGGCCAGCGAGGCCACGGTCCACGGCGCCGCCGGCTCCTGGTACAGGAGCCGCAGGGCGTGACCCACCACCGGGTCGTCGTTGGCCCGGTACCAGGCCGGGGCGTCGGCCTCGGGGCCGGCGAACCAGGTCCGCACGGTGGTGACCAGCAAGAGGTCGAGCAGCCGGTCGAGGACGGCCTCCTGGCCCGGCTCGTCGCGGACGATCTCGCCGGCCAGCAGATCGACGAGCGGTTGGGTGGCCGGCCCCGACCGCACGACGGCGAGGGGGGGCAGGGCCTCGAGCAGCCGCCGGCTCACCTCGCCGGCCCGCTCGTAGGTCCCCACGATCATGGCCATGGCCATGGCCATGGCCACGGCCACGGCCGCGCCCCCGTCGGTGGCGCCGCCGGCGTCGCCGGTGGCGCTGCCCCACGTGCGGGTGCCGAGGACGTCGGCCACCTTGACGTCGACACCGTCGGGGGTCGTGCACGCCTGACCGGGCTTGATCACGACCTGGACCGCGGTGTCGGGGGCATCGGCGATCAGGTAGTGGTCGGGGCCGCGGGCCAGGGCCACGTCGCCGGAGGTGAGCGTGACGGTGAGACGGGTGTCGACGTCGACGAGCACCACCGGGCCGTGGGTGACGGCGATGAGGCTCAGCGGCGCCTCGTCCTCGATGCGGATGCTGAACGGCGGCTCCATGACCACCTGGAGCAGGAAGGCCCGCCGGGCTCGGGGCCCGTCGAGCAGGGACGAGACGGCATCCATCCGGCAACGCTAGACGCACGCGTACGGATCTGCGCTCGTGAGCCATGGACCGTCTCACCGGTGCGGGGTCCACTGGGGTCATGACCGCGACCACCCACCCCCTGACCACCCCCGACATCGCCGCCACCGGCCAGGGCGTGCGCACCGTGCCCGCCGACCTGGTGCGCAAGGCCCTGGCCCAGCGGTCCTACGCCGTGCTCGCCACCGTCTCGCCGGCGGGGCGCCCCCATGCCGCCGGCGTCCTCTACACGACCGTCGGCGACGACCTCTGGGTGTCGACCGAGACGACCAGCCGCAAGGGCCGCAACCTGCTGGCCAACCCCCACGTCGGGGTGACCGTGCCGGTGCGGCGTCTGCCCGTCGGCCCGCCGTCGACGATCCACTTCCAGGGTCGGGCCGCCGTGCTCGCCGTCGACGACCCCGAGGTCCGGCGTCTCGTCGCGACCGGTGATCTGAAGGCCATCACCAGCCACGGCGAGCTCGAGATCCCCGACGGCTGCTTCGTCCGCATCACTCCGGGACGGACCGTCCACACCTACGCCCTCGGCATGTCGCTCTGGAGCGTCCTGCGCAACCCCCTCGCCGTCGCCGGCCGCGCCACCCTGCGGCCGGCCGGCTGACGTCAGGTCGGCGAGTCCTGGTCCGAGCGCCCTCGCCACTCGTTGAGGGCGATGGCGGCGGTGATCACGATGGCGACCACGAAGATCACGGCGACGGGTTCCATGGGGGTCCTCCTTCGGTCGGGACCTGTCGGTGTACCCATGGGCAAGGACTACGTAACTTCGTAGTATCGATGCATGGACATCGCCGACCGCCTCGACCAGCTGGAGCGCCGGGTCGCCGAGCTCGAGCGCCGACCCGATCCGCCTCCCGTCGACGACGGCGAGGCGCGGTGGGCGCTCGATGCACTGGTCGCGAGGGTCGAGCCCCCCGGTGCCGTCCTCCTCGTAGGTGCGGTCACCCTGGCGGACGGGCGGGTCGCCCGCTGGCAGGAGACCCGGGGCACCGCCGCCCTGGTCGACGGCGAGGAGGGCGTCGCCGCCGAGGCCCTGGCCGCGCTGGGCAGCCCCATCCGGCTCCGGCTCCTCCTGCGGGTCCTGGCCGGAGCGGGCACCGTCCAGGAGCTGACCTCGACCGAGGGCATCGGGACGAGTGGCCAGGTGTACCACCACCTGCGCCAGCTGACCGCGGCCGGGTGGGTGCGCTCCCGCGGCGGGGGCGCCTACGAGGTGCCGACGGCGCGCATCGTGCCCCTGCTCGGCGCGCTGCTGGTGGCGGGCGGCTGACCGACCGGCGTCGCCGACGGGAGTACGTTCCCCCCATGAGCTGGGTGGAGATCGACGATGCCGTGTTCGGTCGGGTGGTGGTCGAGCTCCAGCCGACCGTCCTCGAGATCTTCCAGGCCCGGGTGTCGGAGACGACGCGGCTGCACCTGCGGATGCTGGTCATCGAGCAGCGCGGCCCGAACGGCCAGGGCCACCAGCAGGTGAACCTGGGCACCCACGGTGGTTCCGGTCTCACCCTCACGGTCCCCGAGGCCTTCTGGGCCCGCCTCTGGCCGCTCCTCGAGCAGGCCCGCACCACCCAGTACCAGTTCCAGCAGTACTAGAAGGCCGAGTAGCCGCCGTCGAGCAGGGGTGTCGGCGGTGTGGAAGGCGCTGGCCGGGCTGGCCAGGTGGACGGCGACGGCGCCGAAAGTCGTCGGGCGCGGAGTGGGTCACCCGAGGCGTCAGCCTCCGCCCGTGGCCCGATCAGCGGGACACGGTGACGCCTCGATGCCCGTGTCGATCCGCCCGACGTGGTCGACGGTGCGGGCCATGGCGTCGACGACGATCGCCACCTGGCCGGTGAGGTCGAAGGGGCTCGTGAGGTCGGCCACCGCCGGACGGTGGGAGATCAGCGGGCGTAGAGCTGCTCGATCTCGGCCGCGAAGGTGGCGTGGATGCCGCGGCGCTTGAGCTTCGAGGTGGGGGTCAGCAGGTCGGAGTCGGGCAGCCACTCGTCGGCCAGCACCTTCACCTTCTTGACCCGCTCGGCGTTGTTGAACCCGGCCATGGCGGTGACCAGGCCCTCGTCGATGGCGGCCTGGACGTCGGGATGGTCGGCCATCTCGGCCAGCGTGAGCCCCTCCAGCCCGTGCTGCTTGGCCCACACCGGGGCCTCGTCGGGGTCGAGCACCACCAGCGCCGACACGAACGGCCGCTGGTCGCCGATGGCGCAGGCCTGGCCGACCAGCGGGATCGACTTGAGCGCCGCCTCCAGGTTGGCGGGGCTGATGTTCTTGCCCCCGGCCGTGATGATCAGCTCCTTCTTGCGGTCGACGATGCGGTAGTAGCCGTCGTCGTCGATCTCCCCGATGTCGCCGGTGTGGAGCCAGCCGTCGGGGTCGATGGACTCGGCCGTCTTGTCGGGCTGGTTCAGGTAGCCCTGGAACACCAGCCCGCCCCGGCAGATGACCTCGCCGTCGTCGGCCAGCGCCACCTCCAGGCCCGGCACGGCCGGACCGACGCTGCCGGGCTTCACCCGGTAGGGCGCCCACGTCAGCGGGCCCGAGCTCTCGCTCATGCCGTAGATCTCCGACATGGGCACGCCGATGGCCCGGTACCAGCCCAGCAGGTCGGCGGGGATGGGGGCGGCGCCGCTGATGGCCAGCACGAGGGCGTCGAGCCCGAGGAGCCGGCGGATGCCCTGGAAGGCGACCTGGTCGAGGAAGGCCCAGGTGGCCCGGTCCTCCTCGGTGTCGGTGCCGAAGGCCATGCGGTCGACGATCGGCCGGGCCGCCGCCACGGCGTCGGCGAACTGCCGGGCCTTCTCCGGATCGGCGGCCAGGGCGGCGGTGACGCCGGCGTTCATCTTCTCCCAGACCCGGGGCACACCGAACATGAGCTGGGGCTCGACCTCGCGGGCGAACTGGGCGACGGCGCCCGGCTCGGGGCAGCACGAGATCTCGTAGCCCAGCATCATCATCGAGTAGTGGCTGGTGATCCGCTCGGCGATGTGGGCCATCGGGAGGTAGGAGACCAGCCGCCAGCCGGTGGTGTCGTCGGCGTCGATGGCGATCCGCAGGCTCTCGCCGGCCCAGGCCACGTTGTAGTGGCTGAGCATCACGCCCTTGGGCGGCCCGGTGGTGCCCGAGGTGTAGATGATCGTGGCCAGGTCGTCGGGCGTGCAGATGGTGGACGCCTCGGCCAGGTCGACCGGCTCGTGGGCGATCAGGTCGGCGAAGGTGAGCGTGGCATCGGTGCCCTCGGGGTGGACCGCCCCCAGGGTCGTGAGGTGGGGCAGGTCGGCCCGGACGGGGGCGAAGCGGTCGGCGAAGCTCTTGTCCTCGACGAAGGCCAGCTTCGCCCCGCAGTGGCCGACCAGGTAGGCGATCTGCTCCGGCGACGAGGAGTTGTAGAAGGAGATCGGCGTGGCGCCGGCGAGCACGGCGCCCATGTCGGCCAGGTGGAACTCGGGGCGATTGCGCAACAGCAGCACGACCCGATCGCCGGGCGCCACACCGAGC
>DATHEV010000808.1:0-4312 GCA_035318405.1 Iamia sp. | reverse complement strand
GGACCTCGCCCACGCCCTGCTCGGCCGGTGGGACGTGGCCGGCGGTGGCCCACGGCTCGACGACGACGCGCAGGGGCTGCTGGGCCGAGTCCGAACCCGGCCGGGCGTTGCCCACGCGCGCGCACTGGAACTCGCCGGGCGACTCCTGGTGGGCTCGCTTGTAGCCGCGCCCGCGGTGACGCTCGGCGATGTCGGCGGCCACGGTCGAGCCGAGGACGTCGGAGGAGTGCTCCTTCGCCGTCGTGCGGAAGCACACCCGCAAGGGGGCGTTGGCGTCGATCTGGCCCGACACGACACCCGCCGGCCGCTGGGTCGCCAGGATCAGGTGGACGCCGTAGGCGGCCCCGACCCGGGCCACGCTGACCAGCCGCTCCAGCTGGAGCGGGTTCTTCTGGGCCAGCTCGGCGAACTCGTCCACGATCACGACCAGACGGCCCATCACGGGCGTGGTCCCCGGCGGCTGGGCCGCCTGGGCCGCCCAGTAGCCCTCGAGGGTGCTGGTCTGGAGCTCCTTGGCGATCTGCTGACGACGCAGGATCTCGGCGTCCAGGAGCTGGAGCGACCGCTCGAATCCGGCCTGGTCGGTCTGGGTGGCGAGGTCGACGGTGTGCGGCAGGGTGGCCGCCACCTGGTAGTCGTTGCCGCCCTTGAAGTCGATGAACAGGAACGACAGGTCGTCGGGGTGGTTCCTCGCCGCCAGGCTGGCGATGAAGGTCTTCAGGAACTCGCTCTTCCCGGACCGGCTGGCGCCGGCGATGATCCCGTGGGGCCCGTCCCGGGTGAGGTCCACCACGAGCGGCCCGCCGGTCGTCAGGCCCACCGGCGCACCGGGATCGCGGGTGGTCGTCGCCCACAGCCGGCCGACGGCCTCGGCGGACGGGACGGGCATCTGGAGCACGTCGAGCAGGCGCAGCTGTGGCGGCAGCTCGACGGCGCCCTCCTCGCCGATCACCTTCAGGGGTGCGAGGCAGCGCCCCGCCGTGCCACAGCTGGCCACGTCCACCGCATCGGCCACGATCCGCTCGATGGACGGCCGGCCGGCCTGCTCCAGGCGGGCGTCGTCGCCGTCGGGGCCGAAGGTGACCGAGGCGTCGCACCCCTCCGGCACCTGCATCTCGTCGAGGGTGATGCTGTGGACGCCGACCGCAGGGCCGTCGCGGAGGACCTCGGCGAACCCGAGGGCGAGGAGGCGGGCGGCGCCGTCGTGCACGACGAGCACCAGCGGGAGGACGGTGGCGTCCCGCGACGCGGCGCGGACCTCCTTGCGCCGGGCGATCAGGTCCTTGAGCTCGGCGAGGCGCTGACGGGTCGAGACGACGTCGGAGCCGGTCAGCACGAAGTCCTCGTCGGCGGCCCACCGGGCGTGGGGCAGCCAGCGCACCCAGCCCCAGGTGCGGTCCCCCTCGTCGCCCTCGGCCAGGGTCACGATCCGCAGCTCGGCGGGCGAGTGGAACGTCGCCGCCTGGAGCACGAGGCTCCGGGCCAGCCCCCGCGCCCGGTCGAGGTCGCCCACGATCCCGACCCCGCCGACATCGGTGAGACGCACCGTGATCGGCGCCATCCACAGGGTCGGGTCGTCGGTCTCGGCGTTCTGAGCCCGGATGGTCGAGCGGCCCAGCCCACTGCCGACCCGGAGCTCGAGCAGGTCCCCGTCCGACCCCCGCCGGGCCCAGAGCAGGCGGCCGGCCGCCCGGGCGCACTGCACGGTGTCGGCCGGGTCGGGGTGCCGGTGGCGCAGCGCCTCGGTCTCCTGCCGGCGCAGCTCGAGCAGGCGCTCCCGGGCGGCCAGGGCCTCGGTCCGGTAGCGCTCGAAGTCGCGGGCGACCTTCTTGTCGTGCTGGCGACGGCGGCCGACCGCACCCCCGATGCCGAGGATCGGGCTCATGACCATGAACATGAGCATCGTCGGAGGGGCGTTGAGGACGAGGACCATCACCCCGATCAGCACGGCCGGGGCCACGAGCAGCAGCACGTTCATGCCGGGCCGGTCGCCGGGCTCGGGCTTGGTCGGGAAGGGGACCTCCGGCGGCAGCTCGTCGGCGCCCACCCGGAAGCGCCGGTTGAGCCCGCGCCGGCCGTCGGGCTGGTGGACGAGCCGAAGCTCGGGCGTCGCCGCCGGCACGACCGTGAGGAGGCTGGCGCCGGCCTGGACGACGGCGCCGGGGACCAGGGGCACCGCCCCGGTCAGGGGCTCGCCCTCGACCTGGGTCCCGTTGGCCGAGCCGGCGTCCTCGACGGTCAGCGTGTCGCCCTCGACCGAGAGGCGCAGGTGGGTGCGCGACATCAGCGCGTCGTCGGCGACGGCGAGGAGGCTGCCGGACCGCCCGATCACGTGCTGGCCCGGGGGAAGCGGGACGACCTGCCCGGCCGCCGGACCGCCGACGACCCGCAGCTCCCACCGCGTCCAGCGGCGCTCGATGGTGGCGGGCTGCACCGGCCCACCCCAGCTGACCCGGTCGCCGTCGGTCAGCGTGGTCTCGCCCAGCGTCCCGTCGGTGGGGAACAGCGAGCTGCCGACGAAGAGGGGCGCGCCCGCCGGCGCGTGGCGGGCCAGGGCGGCGTGGACCTCGGCGAGCGGAGTGTCGTCGTCGCCCTGGACGTGGAGGTCGACGGGGGTGACGGACGGGTCGCTGGCGTCGACCAGGGAGAGGCGCCGCTCAGCCACCGGGGTCGAGCTCCGCGATGGCGTCGCCGACCCCCACCGAGTCGCCGTCGGTCATGTCCCCGACCGTCGCCGCGATCTCGCAGGTCCCGGGCACGGTCCCCACCCCGCCGAGGCAGTCCCCGAACGTCATGACGAGGTCGGCGCCGAGCCGCGCCAGCTGCGGCGAGCGCTCCGGTGCGGCGTCCCCCGCACCGGACGCCAGGCGCACCTCGGTCTGCCCCACCAGGGCGTCGACCTCGTAGGTGACGAGATCGCCGATCTCGAGGTAGCCCGACGTGGCTCGGACCGAGATCCCCGTGAGGCCGAGCAGGAAGTAGTCGTCGGTGTCGACGCCGTCGGGGTTCATCCCCGAGACGGCGGTGGCGAGGACCTCGGAGGCCTCGACCAAGGCCTCGTCGAGGAGCGCCCGGGCGTCGACCTCGCCGTCGTCGCCCGCGGTCTCCTCGTCGAGGGTGACGCCCTCGAGCGTGAAGGTCACCACGGCCGGGTCGTCCGTGGTCACCGCCGGGAGATCGACCCGGTAGAGGTACCGACCCCCTCCGAGGGGCTTCGGTGCCGGGACCCCCTCTTCGCCGGACCACACCACGTTGGCCTCCGACAGCTTCAGGAGGCCGGGCGGCAGGGCCTCGACGACCGGCCCCGACGGCTCGATGCCCCGAGCGCTGGAGGAGAAGCTGATCGTGCCGGTGAGGGTCATGGGGCCGCCCTCCGTCGGCGTCGACAGCTCGTACTCGCGATCGATGCGGACGACGCCGACCGTCTCTCCGTCGCTGCTGGTGGCGTCGGGGACGGCCACCGCCGCGGCCGCGGCGGCCTCCTCGCCCTGGCCGCCCCCGTCTCCGCCGCGCGCCAGGAGCAGGAAGGCCACGCCGGCGGTGAGCACCACGATCGCCACCGCCGCGATGAGCAGGTTGCGCCGGTTGGCCGCGGTGTTGGCGGGGGGCGGGGGTGGCGCGTCGGGGATCGACGGGCCGGGGCTCCGGCGGATGGCCGGCCGCTCCTGGACGCGGGTGCCGCGTGGATCGGCGGCGTCCTGCACGGGCGCGACCCAGGCCGGTGCCTCGGCCAGCTCCTCCTCCAGGTCCGCCGACTGCTGGCCCCGGATGATCGTGCCCGAGCGCTTCTCCGGGGCCCGATGGGCCGGCTCCCACTCGGGCGGGGTCTCCTGCTGCGGGAGGGGGGCGAGCCCGGCCAGCGCCGGACGCTGGGCCCGCAGGAGGGCCGCGGCGGCCACGGCATCGGGGCGGGCCGAGGGGTCCTTGGCCAGCAGCTGGGCCAGGACGTCCCAGAGCGGTCGGGGCAGGTCCTCCAGCACCGGCGGCTGGGCGTCGACCTGGCGCTTGATGATGGCGTAGGGCGGGCCGCCGCTGGCGAAGGGTGTCCGGCCCGCCATCAGCTCGTAGAGGAGGATGCCGGTGCCGTAGATGTCGGCCGCACTGGTGACGACCTCGGTCGAGACCACCTCGGGCGCCAGGTACTCCGGCGTGCCGATCAGCTGGCTCATGTGGACGGCGGTGCCCTCGGCCAGCCGGGCGATGCCGAAGTCCGACAGCCGCGGCTGGGGGATCGGGCCGGTCAGGTCGAGGAGCACGTTGTCGGGCTTGATGTCGCGGTGGAGCACGCGGGCGGCGTGGGTGACGGCGAGGG
>DATHEV010000807.1:0-2566 GCA_035318405.1 Iamia sp. | reverse complement strand
CGCAGCTCGGGGTGCGACCGGATGGCCGCCTTCATCTGGTCGGCCGTCTCGAAGATGGCCTTGGCGTAGCGGAGGTAGCCCTCCCGGCCGATCGTCACCATCGCCGCCCACGTCGAGGCCAGGGCGCCACCGGAGCGGGAGCCCTCCATGCCGGGCGAGCAGTACTTGCCGCCGGTCCAGCCGGTGAGGAAGAAGTACTGGCTGTTGCGCAGGGCCTTGTCGCGGAACGACAGGACCGACGAGCCCTTGAAGCCGTAGCCGTACTTGTGGGTGTCGGCCGAGATGCTGGTGACGCCGGGCAGCCGGAAGTCGAAGACCGGGATGTCCCAGCCCAGCTCCTGGCCCCACGGGAGGATGAACCCGCCCAGGCAGCCGTCGACGTGGAGGCCGATGCCCTTGGCCAGGGCGAGGTCGGACAGCTCGCTCATCGGGTCGATCGTGCCGTAGCCGTAGTTGCAGGCCGAGCCCATGATGGCGATGGTCTGGTCGTCGATCAGCTCGGCCATGGCGGCCACGTCGACCTGGGTGGTGACCGGGTCGATCGGGGCGTTGCGGACCTCGATGCCGAACAGGTGGCACCCCTTGTCGAAGGCGGGGTGGCCGGTCTCGGGCTTGACGAAGTTGGGTCGGGTGATGCCCCGGGTCTGGGCGCCGTGGTCGCGGTAGGCGATGAGGGCGTGGAGGATGCTGCCGGTGCCGCCGGTGGTGACGATGCCGACCGGCTCGGTGTCGGTGACCGCCTCGGCGTGGAGCATGTCGAGCGTCATGGCGATGATCTCGCCCTCGAACCGGGTCTGGCTGGGGCAGATGTCGCGCTGGAGGGCGTTCACGTGGGCGTACATCCCGAACGCCTCGTTCAGGAAGTCGTAGTGCTCGTGGTCGCCGCAGTACATGGTGCCGGAGACCTGGCCGGTCTCCCACGACCTGTCCTCTTCGGTGGCCATCTCGCGCAGCTCGGCCAGCACCTGCTCGCGCGGGATGCCCCGCTCGGGGATCCGGCGGTTCACGCCGTAGCGCTCGGCGTAGGGGTGGTCGTTGGCCATGGCGGTGCCTCCCGGGCGCGGGCCCTCTCGTCTGGTGTGCAGGGTACGACCCGCCCGGCACCCCGGCCCCATCACTCGACAGCTGGCGCCGCCGACCTCGGTCAGCCCCCGCTGGCCGGGACCGTCAGGCGGCCTCGGTGGCGCTCAGGGCGGCGAGCTCGTCGATCGTCCAGTCCCGCTCGCGGGTCCCCTGCCACTGGAGGCGCATGTCGGAGCGCCTGCGCCACCTCCGCCACGCCAGCGCGCCGAGCAGCACGAGGCTGCTCAGCGCGGCACAGATCATGAGTGCGTCCATCGTCTTCCCCCCGGTCGCCGGTTGCCCGCCCGGCGATCCTGTCACGTGGACGGGCCCCTGACCAGGGCGGTCGCGGGACGCGGTCAGCCAGCCACCGAACGGAGGCTGAGCCGGCGGGTGCTCAGCCGGTGGGGTCGAGGTCGACGCCGGCGACGACCGCCGGATCGGCCGGATCCGCCGGACCCAGGTCCTGGTCGCCCGCGTCCTGCTCGCCGCGCAGACGCCAGTCCGGCCCGGCGAGCGTCAGGCCGAGCGCCACGAGGGCGACCATCCCGGCCGCGGCGACGGCGTAGGCCACCGTCCGGCCGTGGCCCTCGTAGAGCGCGCCGATCACCGGTGCGGTCACGCCGGCGACGAGGACCTGGATGCCGCCCAGCACGCCCTGCGCGCCGGCCTGTCGGTCGGCGGGGACGACGAGGCCGACGGCGACCCCCGTGGCCGACACGCTCAGGCCGTCCGACACGGAGTGGAACATGGCCACCGCGAACATGACCACGCCACTGGGGACCAGCCCGTAGGCGAGCATGAAGCACGCCGCCACCAGCAGCCCGACCGTGCCGACCCGGAAGGGCCCGACCCGCTGGGCGAGGCGCCCGCCCAGGGAGCCCAGCACCACCAGCGGCAGGGCGAACAGGCTGATGCCGAGGTTGGCCAGCCAGTCGGCCGTGTCGAGGTCGTCGAGGGCGAGCGACCACAGGGCGTCGAACGATCCGATCATCAGCCACACCGCCGAGCCGAGGACGACGGCCGCGGCGAAGGGCCGGATGCGGAGGAGGTCGAAGGCGAAGCGCGGCACCGTCGCCTCGACCGTCTCGGTGATCTCGGTCCCGGCCACGACCGGCAGCGCCAGGAGGGTGGCGGCGCCGATGACGAGGAACGGCGCCGGGATCCCGAACGGGCCGACGAGGATGGCCGAGACGGCGGGCCCGGCCGCGAACCCGGCCACGTCGGCGGCCAGGAGCCGGCCCACGTTGCGCCCGAGGTTGGCCGGGTCGGCGAGGATCACGATGCGCCGGAGGGCGGGTGTCGCCATCCCGATCCCGATGCCCATGACGAACCGCCCGGCGAGCAGCGGTCCGATCGACGTGGCGAAGGCGATCATCACGAGCCCGACGACGTCGAGGACGATCCCGGCGACCACCACCTGCCGGGCGTGGCCCCGGTCGGCCCGGGGGGCGATGGTGACCTGGGCGACGAAGGCGGAGATGAACCCCAGCCCGATCACCAG
>DATHEV010000806.1:0-4918 GCA_035318405.1 Iamia sp. | reverse complement strand
GGGAAGACCTTGGCCGCCATGTCGTCCATGGCCATGCGGTTCTCGGCCAGGTAGTTGCTCCAGGCCACACCCCGATCGGGGACGTCGACCCGGCGCAGGAACGACGGGATGACCTTGCGCAGCTCGGTCAGCATCATCTCGGAGTAGCGCCGGGCCTCGGGCAGCGGGTGGGACCGCATGCGGAGCAGGAGCTGCTCGTAGCCCTGCCCCGTGCCGTAGATGCCCACGTTGGAGAGGGCGGCGGCCGGGAGGATGCCCCGCAGGGAGTCGAAGGCCTTGGCCCGGACGGCCTGGCGGTAGACCAGGTCGGAGTCGCCCGCCGCCTTGGGGAAGCGCTCCCGGAAGAAGTCCTGGAGCCGGGGCACGAGGGCGGCGTAGGTGTCGAACAGGCGGTCCATGTCGCCCACGTAGCGGGTGCCGAGGGGCGAGCCCAGGATGTCGGGGTCGCGCAGGTACCGGAAGCGCCCGCCCAGCCGGCTGTCGTAGGCGATGTAGCGGGTCGACTGCTCCAGGTAGGCCATCAGCCGGCCCCACTCGAGCACCTTGGTGAGCAGGTTGGACGCCTGCTCGCAGGCCAGGTGGACGCCGCCCAGTTGGGCGACGGAGTCGTCGCCGTACTCGACGAAGACCTTCTCGTACAGGTCCTCGGCCCGGCGGAGCCCGACGGTGGCGTCGATCGTGACGTCGCCGCTGATGTCGAGCTCGCCCACGAACTCGTCGAGGAACAGCCGGCGCAGGCTCTTCGGCGAGCGCGAGTAGCGGGCGAACAGGGCTCCCTTGACCACCTCGGGCAGGTTGACCAGGGCGAAGACGGGTCCGTCGAGGTTGGTGAAGTACCGCCTGAGGATGTCGGCCTCGTCCGGTGTGTACTCCTCCGGTACGTAGACCGTCACAGCGAGCGACTCTACGGGCTCCCTCCTCGTCCAGAGGGGACCACCCACAGCGCGATCCGCGGTCACTCGGTGCCAGGCACCCTGTGACCGGTGCGGTCGGCGAACTCGGCGTGGATGCGGGCCAGGGCCGCGGGGTCGAGCCAGAGGTCGGCGATGGTGCAGGCCAGGGCCTTGGCCCCGTCGAGCACGGCGGCGTCGCCCTCGGGCCCGCCGGCGAAGCGGACGAAGTCCTCGGTGTGGATGGCGATGTCGGGCGGCGACACCGCGATCATCGGGTGGATCGACGGCACCACCTGGCTGACGTTGCCCATGTCGGTCGAGCCCAGGACCGACGGCACGCCATCGTCGCCCGAGCGGAGGGGGGTGCGGCCCACACGGCCGGCGTTGGCGACGTAGAGGTCGTCGAAGCTGTCGAGCCCGACCAGCTCGTCGTAGGCCGGGTCGTACCAGTCGAAGGCGATCTCGCAGGCGGAGGCGTCGGCCCCGGCCCGCAGGCAGGTCTCGACCCGGTCGCGCAGGACGGCCAGGCCGTCGCGGGAGGGCGAGCGCACGTACCACTGGGCCACGGTGCGGGCGGGCACGATGTTGGCAGCGTGACCGCCCTCCAGGAAGATCCCGTGGATCCGCTCGTCCGGCGTGATGTGCTGACGCAGGGCGGCCACGTTGACGTAGCCGAGGACCATGGCGTCGAGCGCGTTGCGGCCCTTCTCGGGGGCGGCCGAGGCGTGGGCGGCGTGGCCGGAGTAGGTCACCGTGCAGCGCTGGATGGCGAGGGTGTCCATGGTGCGGAGGTCGACCCCGGCGGGGTGGACCATCAGGGCCGCGTCGACACCCTCGAGGGCACCGGCGTCCATCATCAGCTGCTTGCCGCCGCCTCCCTCCTCCCCCGGCGTGCCCAGGATCAGCACCTGCCCGCCCAGCTCGGCGGCGACGTGGGCCGCGGCCAGTCCGGCGCCGAGCCCGGCGGCGGCGATGACGTTGTGGCCGCAGGCGTGGCCGATGCCCGGGAGGGCGTCGTACTCGCAGCACACGGCCACCAGCGGCCCCTCGGTGCCGGCCCGGGCGGCGAAGCCCGTCTCCAGCCCGTAGGCCCTCCGCTCGACGGCCAGCCCCTGGTCCTCGAGCACCTGGGTCAGCACGTCGTGGGCGTGGCGCTCCTCGAACAGCACCTCCGGGTGAGCGTGGATGTCGTGCGAGACCTCCAACAGGACATCGGCGAGGCGGTCCACCTCGGCCTCGATGCGGGCCTTCACGTCCTCGGCGTCGGTGTCGGTCATCCGCGTCAGGGTAGGGGCGCCGCGGACCACGAGGTGCCTGGCACCTCGTGGTCCTCAGTGGGTCAGGACGAGCTTGCCGTCCATCTCGCCGGCGCGGAGGCGCTCCAGGGCGACCGGGAAGGCGTCGAGCGGGTGCTCGGAGTCGACCGCCACCGGGAGGCCCTGGGCCACCAGCCGGGTGACCTCGGCGAACTCCTCGTAGGAGGCCATGGTCGACCCGATCAGCTCGATCTGCTTGAACCAGAGCCGGGGCAGGGACAGCTCGACCTGGCCGCCCGAGGTCGCCCCGCACACGACCAGCCGGCCGGCGGGGCGAAGGGCGGCGATGGATGCGTCCCACGTGGCCGCGCCGACGCTCTCGGCCACCACGTCGGCCTCGACGTCCCAGCGCTCGGCGCCGGAGTCGAGCGCCGCCGAGGCCCCCTTGGCCAGCGCCGCCTCCCGCTTGTCGGGGTCACGCGAGGTCACGACCACGTCGGCCCCGGCCGCCAGGCCCAGCGCCAGCAGGGCGTTGGAGACGCCGCCCCCGACGCCGACGACCAGCAGGGTCTCGCCCGCCCGCAGCCGGGCCCGGCGCAGCATCCGCCAGGCCGTCGAGTAGGCCACCGGGTAGGCGGCGCACGCGGCCCAGGACCGGCCCGCGGGCCGGGCCACGATGTTGCGGGCGGGCACGACGACGTGGTCGCCGTGGCCGCCCCAGCGGTTCTCCCCCACCAGCCTCATCCCCTTGGCCGCGGGGGCGTCGACGCCCAGCCGGGCCAGGGCCTCGACCGAGGTCACGGTGGGGTTGACCACCACCTCGTCGCCGTCGGCCCAGCCGTCGACCCCGGCCCCGATGCCGTCGACGACGCCGGCGACGTCGCACCCGGGCACGTGGGGGAAGGCCGGTGGCCGGGGGCGACCGAGGGTCAGCCAGTGGTCCATGTGGTTGAGGGCGCTGGCCACCACCCGGACCCGGACCTCGCCCGGCCCCGGCTCGATGTCGGGCACGGATCCCCAGCGGTACTCCCCCGGGGCGTCGTCGAGCAGCCATGCGTCCATGGCGCCGACCGTAGCGATGTGCTGCCGCCGGTCAGGAGCCGGGTGGCTCCGCCGCTCGGAGCCGGGCGGCCTCGGCGACCTCGGCGGCGCGGGCCCCGGCCCGGCGGTACTGGCGGGCGGTCAGCATCCCGACGGGGACGGCGAGGAGCAGGAGGGCGCCGAGGGTCACGGCGAGGGTGACGAACACGGGGGTGAGGGAGAAGCCGAGGTCGTCGTCCTCGCACTCCTCGTCGATGCGCGCTGCCGCCCGAGCGGCGTCGAGGCCGCTGGCGACGGCGCCGTCGCCAAAGGCCACCACGTAGGTGTCCGTCTCGCCCGGGTGTCCGAGCGGCACCTCGGCGATCGAGTCGGGGTCGTCCTGGAAGACCGAGGCGGAGACGACGAGGTCATCGGGGAGCTGATCGGCCAGGGCGACGGCGACGTCGCCCCCGGCGGGAACCGGATCGCCGATGGCGACCATCTCGACGCCCCCGACGAAGCGCGGCTCGGGGGGCGATGGCGCCGGTGGGCCGATCTCGGGCGCCCGGCGACCGAGCCCGGGCCGCTCGACGCGCCAGATCTCCCGACCGGTATCGGGTCCGGAGGCGGCCCGGACCGACACCACCTCGGCGGCGAGGCGGTCGTCGAAGCTGCAATCGACGGCGCCGACCACCGGTGTGCCGTTGGCATCGTACCCGACGACCAGGACCTCCTCGAAGGTGGGTCCGCAGCCCGGGAGGCAGCCGACCACGCCGACGGCCAGCAACGCCACCGTCCATCGCCCTCTCGCCCATCGCCGCGGCGCCACGCCGCGACCGTACGCCCTACACGACGACGCGGAGGACGTCGGGCTCGACGGTGACCTCCACGTGGCGGGCGGTGGCGACGAGCTCGCCGTCGAGGCGGATCGGGGTGGGCCGGTCGAACGTGGCCTCCCAGCGGGCGGCCCGGGTCTGGCGGATGCCCGGGTGGGGCACGTGGGTGCCGGCCGGCAGCCGGGAGCGGGCCTTCCAGCGGTCGCCCGGGCCCAGGTCGCCGTCGAGGACGTCGAGGCGGCCGTCGCCGGGGTGGGCCCGCGGGGCGACGTCCCAGCGCCCCAGGAACTGGGCGTTCATCACCGCCACGACCCGCCCCCGCCACCACGAGCGCCGGGCGACCAGGTGGGCCACGAAGGGGTGGGCGACGCCGTCGATGGTGGCGACGCCCAGGTCGACGGTGGCCTGCGAGCCGGACTCCCGGAGGCGGGCGGGGTCGCCGCCCGCACCCGACCGCCCCAGCGTGCGGGCCAGGTCGCCGCCCAGGAGGCCAAGGGCCGGGAGCGGGCGCCCGGCGGCGCGGGCGGCGGCGACGGCTGCCCGGGCCTCGGCATCGGTGTGCACCACCACCAGGTCGTCGGGGGCGGGGCCGGTGGTGCCCCAGTCGACGCCCTTCTCGACGGTCACGGCGTGGCGGCGGGTGCGACCGGTGACTCCGAGCCGCCGGCGGAGGTGCTGACGGTGGAGGCCTTCACCACGCCGCGGTGGAGGGCGTCGGCCGCCGACCGGGCGGAGCGGCGGGTGGCCGGGTCGAGGGCGGCGTCGCCCAGCTGGCGCAGCAGGTCGATCAGCTGGCGGACGTTGCGGACGAAGTCGCCCCCGGACATCTCCTCGTCGTCGAGCACCACGTCGAGCTCGCGGCCCGACGCCCAGGCGTGGGCGAGGGGCAGGAAGGTCGGATCGGGCGGCCGGG
>DATHEV010000805.1:0-2014 GCA_035318405.1 Iamia sp. | reverse complement strand
GAAGGCCTTCAGCCCCTGGGCCAGGGCCCGGTCGACGGCGTGATCGGCCACCACCGTCTTGCCCGCGCCCGTCGGGGCCGAGACCAGCACCGAGGCCCCCTCGTCGACGGCCTGGTTGGCCTCGACCTGGAAGGCGTCGAGGGTGAAGGCGGCCGGCGCCGGCGTGACCCGTGCCGGGCTCACCGTGTCGCCGCCGCGGCCTCCGCCTCGTCGGCCTTGCGCTTGCGCCGGTCGCGGATCCGCCCGATGAGGATCGACACCTCGTAGAGGATGCACATGGGCACGGTGAGGGCGAGCATGCTGATCGGGTCGCCCGACGGGGTGGCGACGGCCACGAAGATGGCGACGACCACCACGACGTAGCGGCGGACCCGTCGGAGGGTGTCGGTGGTGACCGCTCCCACCAGGTTGAGGGTGGTGACGATCAGCGGGAACTCGAACCCGATCCCGAACGCCACCATCATGTAGACGACCAGCTTCAGGTAGCTGGTCGCGGTGTAGTACTGGGTGAAGTTCTCCTCGCCACCGATGGTCTGGAGGAACTGGAGCGCCTTGGGCAGGGTCCAGAAGGCGATGGCGGCGCCGCTGGCGAACAGGGCGGTGCCCACGCTGATGAAGACGAGCCCGTACTTGCGCTCGTTCTCGTAGAGACCGGGGGCGACGAACCGCCAGATCTGCCAGAGGATCACCGGCATCGACAGGGCGATCGCCGTGTAGGTGGTGATCTTGATCCGCACCTGGAAGGGCTGGAGCGGCTCGGTCGAGAGGAAGGCGTCCCCACCGACCTGCTCGGGCGCCGTCTCCTGGAGGGGGCCGCGCAGCACGTCCAGGATGGGCTGGTAGAGGAACCAGGCGACGACGGCGGCGATGGCCAGGGCGATGATCACCCGGAGGATCCGGGTCCGGAGCTCGGCGATGTGCTCCATCAGGGTCATGTGACCCGTCTCGGTGCCCGTCGTCGGGGCGGCCTCGGTCTCGGCGCTCATCGGTCCCCCGGGTGGGGTCGCGGGTCCACGTGGAGCCCCGGTCAGCCGGTGGCCTGGTCGGCGTCGCCGTCGTCCGGTCGGGGGCGCAGGGGGGTCACGTTGCCCCGGCGGGGCGCGGGGCGGGTGTCGTCGACCACGAGGGCCTCGGTGTCGGGCTCGACGCCCAGGGCGGCATCGGCGGTGGGGTCGTCGGCCACGGGGGCCTTGGCCAGATCGGGCGCCGCCGGGTCGGCCTTGGCCAGATCGGGGAAGGCGGGCTCGCCCTCGGCGGGGGTGTTGGTGGCCTCGGCGGCGACGACGTCGTCCTCGGTGGCCACCACCCGGACCTCGTCGGTGATCGGGGGCCTCAGGCTCTTCAGGGACTCCTCACCGGGCCGGAAGGGGGCCTCGATGGGGTCCATGGCCCGGCGGATCTCGTCCTGGAAGCCGCTCGACAGCTTGCGCATCTGGCCCACGGCGCGACCGACCTGGCCCATGGCCTTCGGGAGCCTCTCGGGACCCAGGACGAGGAGCGCCAGCAGGAAGATGACGACCATCTCCCCGCCGCCGATGTTGAACATGGTGCAACCCTACCGAAGCCCTCTGTGCCCACCCCGACGGGAGGGCAGATCCACCGCTGTCTCCGGGCGGGCGCCCAGGCGGCTCCCCTGGGTTCGACGCCGCCCCTCGGGCGGATCGGTGTCAGCCCTCGGCGGCGCGGGTGTGGAGCCGGATCCGCTCGCCGGCGGTGGCGCGGGTGGCCTCCTCCAGCTCGGACCGGGCCTCGGCCATGGCGTCGCCGCCGGCCAGCTCGGTGTGCAGCCGGGCCACGGCCAGGTCGGCGCGGGCGAGGCCCCGCCAGGCCAGGGCGAAGGCCACGAGGGTGCCGAGCAGGGCGGCGACCCACAGCCACATCACGACGTCAGAGTAGGTCACGTCTCCCCCGTCCCCCGGTCTCGGCTCTCAGCCGTCGACCAGCCGGCCCATCTCGGCGTTGAGACGGCTCTCGTCGGTCAGGAGACGGTGGAAGTCGAGCAGGTCGTCGTGGT
>DATHEV010000804.1:0-2510 GCA_035318405.1 Iamia sp. | reverse complement strand
AGGCCGTGGGCCTGCGCGACCGGGGGCTGATCGCCCCCGGGTACAAGGCCGACCTCAACGTGATCGACTTCGACCGCCTCCAGCTCCAGCCACCGCGCATCGCCTTCGACCTCCCCGCGGGAGGACGGCGCCTCCTCCAAGGGGCCGATGGCTACGTGCACACCATCGTCTCCGGCGTCGAGACGATGACCGACGGCGTCCCCACCGGCGCGCACCCCGGGCGGCTCGTCCGCCACCACCGACCCGATCCCTCGTGAGGAGTCCGACCATGACCGACGCGCCCCGCCCGCTCGAGCCCCAGTGCGCCTGGACGGCGGCGGACGTCGCCGACGAGGCCACCTGGACCGAGGTGCTCTCGACCGATGACCAGGCCGAGCTCGACGCCGCCCTGCGCCACGCCCTGACCGTGTCCGACGACGTGCTCGACATCGGCCGCGACGACTTCCCGCTGCCGACCCTGGCGCCCCGCATCGCAGCGATCGAGGAGGAGCTGATCAACGGCCGCGGGTTCGTCCGCATCCGGGGCATCGACCGGGCCTCCTACAGCCAGGCCGAGATGGAGATGCTCTACTGGGGCATCGGCGCGCACCTCGGGCTGCCGTGGGCGCAGAACGCCCACGGCCACGTGCTCGGCGACGTCACCGACCAGCGCAAGGCCATCGATGACCCGACCGCCCGCGGCAACGAGCTCGGCGGTGTCGGCCTCCCGTTCCACTGCGACGGCTCCGACCTCGTGGGGCTGCTCTGCCTCACCAACGGCATCGCCGGCGGCCTGTCGGCGGTCGCCTGCTCGGTCACCATCCACAACCGGCTGGTCGAGGAGCGCCCCGACCTCGCCGCCGCCCTGTACGACGAGTACCCCTACGACGCCCGCGGCGAGCAGGCCGAGGGCGACCGGCCCTTCTACCTGGTGCCCGTGTTCACCGAGTGGGGCGGCCGGCTCTTCGTGCGCGCCATCCCGCCCTACATCCGCGCCAGCCAGCGCCATCCCGACGCGCCGCGCCTGACCCCCGTGCAGAGCGATGCGCTGGACGCGCTGGTGGCCATGGCGGACGATCCCGACAACCACGTGGCCATGGAGCTGCGACCCGGCGACATGCAGTTCATCAACAACTACCACGTGCTCCACGGGCGGACCCCGTACACCGACGACCGAGCCGCCGGCGCGGTGCGCCACCTCAAGCGTCTGTGGCTCGAGACCGAGGTCCTCGCCGACCGCCCGCCCCGGTTCCGCCACCGGCGCAGCCACTGGGAGGACAACCGCACCGCCAGCCGCCTCACCCCGACCTGACGTCTGCCCTCGGAAGGACGACGCGGACGGTCGTGCCCGACCCCGCGGTCGACTCCAGGGCGACGGTGCCGCCGTGGGCGGCGACGATCGCCTGGACGATCGACAGGCCCAGGCCGGTGCTGCCGGCCGCCCGCGAGCGGGCCACGTCGCCCCGGGCGAAGCGCTCGAAGGCCCGCGCCGCCAGGTCGGGAGGCATGCCGGGGCCGGCGTCGGCCACCTCCAGCGCCACCCGCCGGGCATCGTCGGCCACGGCCGCGACCCGCAGGGTGATGTCCGTCCCCGGTGGGGTGTGAGCCACGGCGTTGGCCAGGAGGTTGCCGACGACCTGACGCAGACGATGGTCGTCGCCCACGACGATGCACCCGTCGTCGACCTCGAGCCTGACCGGGTGGTCGGGGTGGGCGGCGGCGGCATCGTCACGGGCATCGGAGACCAGGGCGCCGAGGTCGACGGGATCGGCCTCCAGCGGCCGGCCCTGGTCGAGCCGGGCCAGCAGCAGCAGGTCCTCGACCAGGCGGCCCATGCGGACCGCCTCCTGCTCGGTGCGGGCCATCGCCGATGCCCGGGCGTCGGGGTCCTCGAGCCCGCCCCGGCGGTGGAGCTCGGCGTAGCCCCGGATGGTGGTGATCGGGGTCCGCAGCTCGTGCGAGGCGTCGGCCACGAAGCGCCGCAGCCGGTCCTCGGACGCGGTGCTGACGGCGAAGGCGTCCTCGATGTGGGACAGCATCGAGTTGAGGGCGATGCCCAGCTCGCCGGCCTCGGTGCGGGGGTCGGCCTCGGGCACCCGCTGCGAGAGGTCGCCGGCCCCGATGGCCGTGGCCGTGGCCGTCATCCGCTGGATCGGTCGCACCCCCAGACGGAGCACCCAGAGGGCGACCAGCGCCAGCAGGGCGAGGGCGATGACGGTGGCGCCCACCTCGACGGCGACCAGCTGGCTCACCGACGAGTCGACGTCGTCGAGCGGGGAGCCGATGAGGAGCAGGACGTCGCCGAACCGGGGGCTCGCCACCTCGCGCGCGTAGACGCGGAAGCGGTCGGCCCCCACCCCGCCCACGGTGATGAAGCGGTCGGGCCGGAGGGCCTCGATCTGGTCATCGGTCCACGTGGGGACGACCTGCTCGCCGTCGGCATCGTTCGGCGCCCCGAGGGTGACGACCTGGCCGTCGTGGACGGCACCGGTCCAGAGCGTCGTGGGCCGGAAGTCGGGGGTCACGGCGTC
>DATHEV010000803.1:0-2688 GCA_035318405.1 Iamia sp. | reverse complement strand
CCCGGGTGAGGACCCAGGCGTGGTGGAGCAGGCGGGCGGTCGACCCGGGCTCGATCGACTCGAGCGGGGCAAGGGTCGTCGGGACCACGGAGTTGGCGTCGGCCACCTCCTTCCAGTGCCTTCGCCGCTCCTCCTGCGTCGTCGTACCGGCGTCGAGATCGGTGGCCTGGTCGAGCAGAGGGAGGAGCTGTGCGGCGCGCAGGGCGCTCGCGTCTGTCCCGCCGGCGAACCCGTCGAGCACCGTGTACGGGCTGGTGCCGATGTGGACCAGCATCCCGCCCGGCCCGTTGTCCGGGTCGGCCCCGGCCCGGTCGAACATGTCGATCAGGATCCGTCGGCGGGTGGCCGTCGACACGTCGTAGAGAACGTCCTTGGCGCCGAGGGCGCTGGTCATCTCGCCGCTCAGGCCCGGTCTCGTCAGCTTGTCGTCGGTGCCCTCCATCCCCCGTGAGGCGTTGACGACGACGAGGTGCGTCGCCGCCTCGGCTTGGGCCGCGGCGAGGACGGCCGATGCGCCCGGGGTGTCGGCGGCGTAGTCGACCCGGTTGGGGTAGCCCCACTCCCATTGGTCGGCCATGTTGTCGTAGACGCCACCGTCGGAGAGGACGACGGTGTGGCCCTCGATGTCCAGCGTCCTGGCGAGGAAGGCGCCGGGCAGGCACGCCGACGCCTGGACGGCGGTGGCCAGTGTGGTCGACCCGACCTCGGCGGCGAGGCCCGGACTGCCCCACGTGAGGCGGTTCGACAGGTAGAGGTTGTTGCCGGTGCGGAGGTTGGTGGCGCAGAACACGTGGTGCACCGGGCGTTCGCGCAGGTCGTCCAGCGTGCCTGGGCAGGTCGTCGCGGCGAGACCGTCGGCGGCGATGGCGCTGCGACCGCCGAACCGGCGGGTGGCGACCGCGAGGAGGATGACGCCGACCGCCCACGGCACCATCAGCCACCAGGCCGACCGGGTCGCGGTCAGCACGGCGCCGACGCTCAGGGGTCCCGTCGCCAGGGCGCCCGCGAGCACGGCCACCTCCATCGACCGTCGCGGCAGCAGGCTCCACACCTTCCACAGCACCAGCCCCGCCATGGCCGCCGTCAGCCCGAGGGCGACCCACCCGACCGTGGCCATCGCCCAGTCGCGGGAGGCCGCGACGGTCGCGGCGAGAGCCGAGACGACGGTGGCGAGGGCGAGGGCGACCAGGCCGAGTGTCGCCACCACCCAGCGGTCGGTGGGCGCGCCGGGGAAAAAGAGTCCGACGTGCCCCCACTGCTGGAGCCCGCGGCCGAGCCACCCCTCGACGGCCTCCCGACTGCCGATCCGGAGGTCGCCCCCGCGGCCGACCACCCCGTTGGCGATCGACCCGCCCGACACCGACGACACCGACACGACGTCTCCGGATGCGTCGGCGTCGACCAGCCCGAGCAGGGCGCCTGCCCCCCAGCACGCAGCCCGGTGTCCTCCACCCGAGAGCGCCACCCCCACTCGTCGATCTGCCACCCTCGGCCCCCCGATCGTGCGTCCCATCCCCTGCGGTCTGTCGCTGACAGTACCAACTCAGCGGTTGGTCGGTCGGCCGTGTCAGATCACCACGACCTCGCGCTCCGAGGAGTCGGCGGGGAGCCGGACGGTGATGCCGTTGCTCGCACCGCAGGAGACCTCGTAGCCGAACCGCGTGCGCCAGCTGTGCTCGGTCCACCAGCCGTTGTACGTGCTCGGCTCGTTGAAGACGAGGTGCGCCGAGGGGTTGCACCGGAGGATGCGGGTGATGGCGCGGGCGTCGGGGTGGTAGTGCTTGGTGCCGTTGGTCGAGATCGCCCAGCAGGGCGCGTCGACCGAGGTGAGCCAGCCGTCGGAGACGTTGCCCTCGCTGCCGTGGTGCGGGACCTTCACCAGGTCGACGGGGACCGGGAGCGACAGCGGCGGGTCCTGCTGGGCGGCGTAGGCGGCCATCCCGCTGGCGATCTCGTCACCCCAGGCATCGCCGGTGAGGAGCACACGGCGGCTGCCCCACTCGATGACGATGCAGATGCTGGAGCCGTTGGCGAGCGAGCCGTCGGGCGTCGAGGTCCTGGCGGCGTGGCCCTTGAGGGCGGCGCAATCGGGCAGCGTCGGCCGCGGCGGTGGGGTCCGGCGCCCGAGACGCTCGACACCGGCGGCGGTCGCCTTCGCCGCCCGCCGCTTCTCGACCTTCGCCATCTCGACGTCCCAGGTCGCGGTGAAGCCCTTGAGCCGCTCGGTCGTCGGTCCGATCACCGTGACCCGCATCCCGTCGGCCAGGACGCGGACGGGAGCCCGATCGGTCCGGACGACCGGACCGCGCTCGAACCCGTCGTTCCAGGTCCGGCGGACGAGCCAGCGGGAGAGCCTGTCGCCCTGGGCGGGTCCCAGGTGCTCCTTCGAGGGATCGCGCGAGACCGACCGCCCGTCGAGGTGGGCTCGTCCGTTGAACCAGATGTCGCCGAACGTCAGGCCCTCGATCGGCGCGCCCTCGACCAGCCCGGCCAGGACGCCGCCGATGTGGTCGGCATCGACGTGGGTGACGACGACCAGCTCGACGTGGCGGTCCTCCGGTGCGAGGGCCTCCAGCCGCGCCCGGGTGGCCCGACCCGACCGACCCATGTCGATGATCATGCGGTGCCGCTCGGTGGTGCCCCACTCGACCCAGATGGCATCGCCCTCGTCGGCCGGCAGCATCGTCA
>DATHEV010000802.1:0-5882 GCA_035318405.1 Iamia sp. | reverse complement strand
GGCGAGCAGGCCTTCAGCATCTGGGCGAACTACACGACCTGGATGGTCGCCTCGACCCCGTCCGTGTTCGGCTACGACGACAAGACCATGCCCCTCCTGCCGAACGGCGACACGCCGTCACTGGGCCTGGCCGCGGGCCACCCGCTGTACGGGCTCTGGGTCACCGAGTAGCGCGGGCCGGATCCACACCCGTGAGCCCCAACGTCACCCGCATCCTCAAGACGGTCGTCCGCAAGCTCCTCCAGCTTCTGATCGTCCTCTTCTGCGTCACCCTCTTCACGTTCCTGCTCGTCCGCTTCCTGCCGGGCGACCCCGAGGACCTGCTGGTCCCCGGGGCCGACAACACCGGTGACCCGCGCACGGACCAGATCATCCGGGAGCAGAAGGAGGAGGTGCGGTCGGACATGGGGCTCGACAAGCCCCTGCCGGTCCAGTACCTCGAGTGGGTCAGCGGGGTGGCCACCGGCGACCTCGGCTTCGAGTACAGCAAGCAGAGCAAGGAGCCGGTGAGCGATCGGGTGGGCCTCGCCCTCCCGTCCACCCTCCAGCTCATCGCCTACTCGCAGATCATCGCCCTCGGCGTCGCCATCCCCCTCGGTGTGCTGTCGGCCTACGGGCAGGCGGGCGTCAACTCGAAGTCGAAGAGGGTGAGGAAGGCCGGCAAGATCTTCGATCGAGCGGCCAACGCCACCGCCTTCGGGATGCTGTCCCTCCCGAACTTCGCGGTGGCGCTGCTGCTGGCGTTCCTGGTGGGGGTGAAGCTCAACCCCAGCCTGCCGGAGGCCATCGACATCCGACCTCAGGGCTACGTCGCGTTCGGCGAGGACCCGCTCGACCACATCTTCTCGATGCTGCTCCCCTCGCTGAGCCTGGCCATCGGGCAGATCGCCGTCTACATGCGGGTGCTGCGCAGCGACCTGATCCAGACGCTCCAGGAGGACTTCATCCTCATGGCCAAGTCCAAGGGGATCTCCAACCGCCGGGTGCTGTGGCGCCACGCCCTGCGCCCGTCGAGCCTCACCCTCGTCACCATCGCCGGCCTCCAGGTCGGCACGCTGATCGGCGGCACGGTGGTGATCGAGGTCATCTTCAACATCAAGGGCATGGGCTATCTGATCTTCGAGTCGATCCTGACCCGCCAGTACCTCATGCTCCAGAGCTGCGTGGCCATCGTGGCCGTGGGCTTCGTCCTCATCAACGCGCTGCTCGACGTCCTCTACACCACCCTCGACCCGAGGATCCGCCATGCCGGTTGACGCACCGCCCGCCGCCGTCGAGGCCCAGGCCGCCGTCGGGGCCACCGGTGGCCCCGCCGACCCGGAGGGCAGCTCGGCCAAGCGCGGCCTCGGGGCCGTCGGCTGGGTGGCCGCGTCGTGGCTGATCTTCGTGATCCTGGTCGCCTTCCTGGCCCCCGTCCTGGAGAGCACCGAGATCATCAAGGACCCCGTCAGCGCCGACGCCGAGGCCGGCCCCGGCGCCCCGCTCTTCACCGAGGGCCACATCCTCGGCACCGACAAGAGCCGGCGCGACGTCCTGTCCCGTCTGGTCTGGGGCGCCCGCTCCTCGCTCATCGTCGGCGTCGGCGCGGTGGCCGTCGGCATGCTCGTCGGTGGTGCCCTCGGCCTGATCTCCGGCTTCCGCCGGGGCCGGGCCGACACCGCCCTGTCGAGCCTGTTCGACATCCTCCTGGCCTTCCCCCAGCTCGTCCTGGCCCTCAGCCTCGTCGCCTTCTTGAAACCACCGCCACCGGAGGTGGCGACCGACGGCGACGTGGTGGAGGCGGCCGGCGGGCTCACCGCCATCCAGATCCTCATCATCGCCATCGGCATCGTCGCCATCCCGCTGCTGGCCCGCATCACCCGGGCCACCTCGCTCACCTGGAGCCAGCGCGAGTTCGTCCTCGCCGGCCGGGCCCAGGGCGCCCGAGGCCTGCGGCTCATGATCCGCGAGGTCCTGCCCAACGTGCTGCCGGCCATGTTCTCCGTGGCCCTGCTCAGCATCGGCATCGCCATCATCGCCGAGGGCGGGCTCAGCGTCCTGGGCGTCGGGGTCGAACCCCCGCAAGCCTCGTGGGGGAACATGATCGCCGAGAACCGCAGCGTGAACCGCGACCCGCTCAACGCCCTGTTCGTCCCCATGGTCGTGGTCTTCTTCACCGTGATGGCGCTGAACTACCTGGGCGACGCCGTCCGGGAGCGCTTCGACGTGCGAGAGAGCTCCCTGTGAGCGCGCCGAGCCTCGCCAAGACGGCCGACCGCCCGCTGCGGACGCACGACGGCGACGACGAGCCGCTGCTGGTCGTGGACAACCTGTCCACCACCTTCGCCAGCGACCAGGGCCCCATCCGCGCCGTCGAGGACGTGACCCTCAGGCTCCAGCGGGGCCGCACGCTCGGCATCGTGGGCGAGTCGGGCTCGGGCAAGTCCGTGCTGTCCCGCTCGATCATGGGCCTGGTGCCGGCCTACGCCACCCGCACCGGCAGCATCCGCTACGAGGGCACCGAGCTCCTCGACGCCGGACCCAGGGAGCTGCGCAAGATCTGGGGCGCCCAGATGGCGATGGTCTTCCAGGACCCGATGACGGCGCTCAACCCGGTCCAGAAGATCGGGGCCCAGATCACCGAGTCGATCCGCGAGCACCTCGACTACTCCAAGACCCAGCGGCGGGACACGGCCATCGCCCTCCTCCGCTCGGTCGGCATCCCCGAGCCGGAGCGCCGGCTCAAGCAGTACCCCCACGAGCTCTCGGGCGGCATGCGCCAGCGCGTCGTCATCGCCATCGCCCTGGCGTGCGGGCCGCACCTGCTGTTCGCCGACGAGCCCACCACCGCCCTCGACGTCACCGTCCAGGCCCAGATCCTCGATCTGATCGAGGCCCAGCAGGCCGAGCGGAACATGGCCGTGATCCTCGTGACCCACGACCTCGGCGTGGTCGCCACCCGGGCCGACGAGATCGCCGTGATGTACGGCGGCCGCATCGTGGAGCAGGCACCCACCCAGGTCCTGTTCCGCCAGATGCGGCACCCCTACACCGAGGCCCTCCTGCGCTCGATCCCCCGCCTGGACCTGCCCAGCCACACCCGACTGGAGGCCATCAGCGGCCGGCCGCCGGACCTCCTCCACCCGCCGCAGGGCTGCCGCTTCGCCGCCCGCTGCCCCTACGCCCAGCCCAAGTGCCACGCCGAGGAGCCCGAGCTCGTCGACGACGGCACCGGCCACCTGTTCCGGTGCTGGTACCCGGTGGGCATCGCCTCCGAGCAGACCACCATCGACTCGGTCGTCACCAACGCCCACGTGCGCCAGGTCGGCGACGAGATCGCCACCGACGACGTCGTCGCCGACGACGCCGCCACCGCACCCGGGCCGGCCGTCGACGGCCGCCCGCCGGCGGCACCGGCCTCCGCCGATGCCACCCTCGCCGAGGAGGACTCCTGATGGCCGGACGAGGCCACGCCCACCTGGGCGACCCCGCCGAGGCGCTGTTGCGGGTCGAGGACCTCCACGTCCGCTTCCGCACCGGTCGCGGCACCGTCTTCGCCGTCACCGAGGTCTCGCTCGACATCCGCAAGGGCGAGACCCTCGGCCTCGTCGGCGAGTCGGGCTGTGGCAAGTCCACGACCGGCCGGGCGATCATGCAGCTGCCCCCGCCCACCGAGGGCCGGGTCATCTACGACGGCCAGGACCTCACCCAGCTCAGGCCCGAGGACCTCCGCCGGAGCCGGACCAAGCTCCAGATGATCTTCCAGGACCCCATCTCGTCGCTGAACCCGCGGCGCAAGGTCGAGGACATCGTCGCCGAGGGCCTCAAGATCTGGCAGCCACCGGGCTGGACCCCGTTGGCCATCGCCGCCCTCGTCTTCACCGTCGTGGGCACGCTGGTGACGCTGTCGATGTTCTTCGGCGGCGGCATCGGCGCCCTCGGCTTCTTCGGCGTCATGGCGCTGCTGGTGGGCATCGCCCTGGGCCTCATGCACTTCGCCGGCTTCGGCCAGCCCGTGGACCCCACGATGGCCACCAAGGTCGACGAGATCCTCGACGCCGTCGGGCTCGACCCCACCACGGCCCGGGGCCGCCGTCCCCACCAGTTCTCGGGCGGCCAGTGCCAGCGCATCTCGATCGCCCGGGCGGTCGTGACCGAGCCCGACCTGATCATCTGCGACGAGCCGGTCTCGGCCCTCGACGTGTCGGTCCAGGCCCAGATCCTGAACCTGCTCGAGGACCTCAAGGCCCGCTACGGCCTGACCCTGGTGTTCATCGCCCACGACCTGGCCGTGGTGAAGAACGTGAGCGACCGGGTGGCGGTGATGTACCTCGGCCGCCTGTGCGAGGTCGGCGCCCCCGACGTCATCTACTCCCAGCCGGCGCACCCGTACACCCAGCTCCTGCTGGACGCCATCCCCGAGCCGGACCCGGACCTGCGCCACAAGGAGCGGGCCCCGCTCCAGGGCGAGCTGCCCTCGCCCCTCGCCCCGCCCAGCGGCTGCCACTTCCGCACCCGCTGCCCCCGGGCCGACGAGGTCTGCGTCGAGGTGGTGCCCGAGATGGCCTCGACCGGCGACGGACGGTTCGTGGCCTGCCACCACCCTCTGGTGGAGACGGTGGTCGACATCGGCACGGCGTCGGCCAGAGGCTGACCGGACCCTCACATGGTGGAGGAGGGTGCCTTCGCATGACGACACGCCGGGGGCATCGCGCCACGCGCCTCGATCCCGAGGTGCGGCGTGAGCTGATCCTCGACGCGGCCGAGCGGGTCCTCACGGCCCGCCTGCCCGCCGAGGTCACCTTCGAGGAGATAGCGGACGCCGCCGAGGTGTCACGCGGCCTCGTCTACAACTACTTCAAGGACCGGACCGGCCTGCTGGTGGCGCTGGCCGAGCGGACCCTCGAGCGTCTCGACCGCGAAGTCGACGGCGCCCTCGACCCCGGCACCGACCTGGCCGAGCAGGTCGTGGCCCTGGGCCGGGCCTACGCCCGCCACGCCCGCACCAACGCCGACACCTGGAAGATGCTGTCGCGCAGCGGGCTGCTCGACCACCCGTCCGTGCTGGGCGCCCGGGCCGACCGGGTCGCCCGGATCGCCGTCCGCTGGGGCGACACACCCGAGGCCCACCTGGCGGCGTGGTCCGTCACCGGCCTCTACGAGCTGACCGGGTTCAACCCGCTCCCACCGTCGGCCAGCGGCGAGGACCTGGCCCGCTTCCTCTGCGACCTCCTCGCCCCCGCCCTCGAAGCCCGCGGCGTCGTCCCCACCTGACCTCTGCGAGCGGGAGCGTCGGCGCCATCGAAGGCGTCGCCGTCCGCAACGGAGTGAGCGCCAGCGAACGAGTGACCGAGAGGATCTAGATCCCGAAGGACGCCTTCTCGACCTTGGCGATGGCGGTGTCGTCGCCGGTGAGCTTCACGTCGGCGTCGGTCTTGCGGCCGTAGAGGTAGAGGAGGACCTCGACGGGGTCGCCGGTGACGACGGCTCCGTCGCCCCTCCCGCTGGCCCGGACCGGGTCGTGGCCGGGGCGGACCAGCTCGAGCCCGGTCGAGCCCAGCCGTCCCGGGGCCACGAGCAGGCGGGCGGCCCGACGCAGGAGCGACCAGACGACGTCCTGGAGGTCGGTGTCGTCGGGGCGGGGGCCACCTCCGGCGGGGCGGCGGACGTCCTCGTGGTGGACGACGTACTCGATGGTGTTGGCCAGCCGGCCGACGGGGCGGATGGCCATCGGGCCGAGGGGCGGGCCGGTGCGGACCCGCTCGACGACGCCCTCGTATCCGTGGCGGTCGAGCTCGCGCTCCATCAGCTTCTCGGTGGTGCCCTCGAAGCGGCCGCCGAAGAGGATGCCGGGGCCGGCCAGGGGGTTGCGCTCGCGGACCACGAGGTGGGCGGCGAGGTCG
>DATHEV010000801.1:0-6575 GCA_035318405.1 Iamia sp. | reverse complement strand
CGGCCGTGTTGCCGGCGGGGCCACCTCCGACGACGACGAAGCGGTGAGCCATCCCCGCAGGGTAGGTCTTGGTCCCACCGACACTTCACCTCGAAGGTGAAGTGTCGGTGGTGCTCGGCCCGATGGTGGCAGCGAGCGCCGCGGTCGGTCTAGGGTCACGTCCGTCACTGTCACGAGTCGAGGAGGGCGACGTGCACCAGCGTTCGAGGACCACCCATCGAGGACGGATCGGGCGGGCGACCGCCCTGGTCGCGGCCGCCACCATCACCGCCGGGCTGGCGGGCTGCGAGCCGGCGACCACCGTGCTCGACGTCGTCTACCGCGACGGCGGGGGCGGCACCGTCTCCTACACCGTCGAGTGCGGACCCGACCTGGCGTCGATCACCCCCGCCATCGCCGGCCTGGACGCCGATCGGGCCTGCGCCGTCGTCGCCGCCGAGACCGCCCTCCTCACGCAGGGTCCGCCCGCCGGCCGCATCTGCGCCCAGCAGTACCACGGGCCCCAGCAGGCCCAGGTGACGGGTCACGTCGACGACGCCTCGGTCGCCCTCGCCCTCCGGCGCAACAACGGCTGCGTCGAGTCCGACTGGCGACGCCTGACCGGGCTGGTCATCCGACCGGCATCGAGGTAGTCGCCGGTTGACCCCAGCGCCGGGGGGCGCGACGGTCGGGCGGTGGACGCCCTCTCGGTCCGGCGCGACGGCGACGTCGCCACCATCACCCTCACCCGGCCCGAGCGCCGCAACGTGCTGGCCCTCGAGGTGCTGGAGGCGCTGACGGCGGCCTTCGTGGACGTGGGCCGCTCCGACGCCCGGGGCGTGGTCCTGGCCGCCGAGGGCCCGGTCTTCTCCGCCGGGCACGACTTCGCCGACATGGCCGATGCCGATCTCGCCACCGCCCGGCACCTGTTCCGCACCTGCACCGACCTGATGGAGGCGGTGCAGGCCATCCCCCAGCCGGTGGTCGCCCGGGTCCACGCCCTGGCCACGGCGGCCGGGTGCCAGCTGGTGGCGAGCTGCGACCTGGCGGTGGCGGCCGAGTCCGCCGGGTTCGCCCTGCCGGGCGGGCGGGGCGGGCTGTTCTGCCACACCCCCGCCGTGGCCGTCGCCCGGGCGGTCGGCCCGAAGCGGGCGCTGGAGATGGCCCTGACCGGCGACGTCATCACCGCCGCCACCGCGGCCGAGTGGGGGTTGGTCAACCGGTGCGTGCCCGACGCCGGCCTCGACGCCGCCGTCGCCGACCTCCTGGCCCGCGCCACCCGGGGCGGGCGGGAGTCGAAGGGCCTGGGCAAGCAGGCGTTCTACGCCCAGGTGGGCCGCCCGCAGGCCGACGCCTACGCCTTCGCCGTCGAGGTCATGGCCGCCGCCACCCAGACCCCCGACGCCCGCGAGGGCATCGAGGCCTTCCTCGCCAAGCGCCACCCCGACTTCTCCTGACCACCCGTCGTTCCGTGTGCGGGTTGATGCCGCAAACGGCGCAACCCGCACACAGAACGAGGCGCGACAGCGTTGACGGAGGTCACACGGCCTAGCCTGGCTGCGACCCGAGGAGGCCCCGTGTCCGACACCGCCGCCGACGCCGCCGCACCCGACACGGCCCCCCGCCCGGCCCCGCCCGCGCTGGTGCTGGCCGGGATCGCCTCGCTGGGGGCGGGAGCCATCCACGCCGCCGCCATCGGCGTGCACAGCGAGCACCGCTCGGCGGTCGTCGCCTTCACCGTCATCGGCGCCCTCCAGCTCGGGTGGGGCGCGCTGGCCCTGACCCGGGGCGGACGCCTGGTGGCGGTCCTCGGGGCGCTGGTCTCCGGTGCCGCCCTCGTCGGGTGGATCCTCGCCAAGACCGTCGGCATCGGGTTCGTCGCCGGGCTCGACCAGGCCGAGGACATCCAGTGGGCCGACGGCGCCGCCGCCGTGCTGGCCGCCCTGGCGCTGGTCGGCTGCGGACGGGCGCTGCTGACGACCGTGCTCGGACCGCCGCAGCCGACCCGCCGGCGCCTCGTCCTCGCCCCCGTCGCCCTCCACGGTGTCGCCACCATCGCCTGGCCGCCGTGAGCGTGTCGGCCATGGTCGCCGCCGGGTCCCACTCCCACGCCGGGGGCCACGGCGAGGAGACCGCCGGCCACTCCCACGGCACCGAGGAGGGCGCGGCCCACGCCGAGGGCGAGGCCCACGACGACACCGCCGCCCACACCGACGGCGCCGCCCACACCGACACCGCGGAGCACGCCGACGGCGAGGCCCACGCCGAGCCGGTCGCCCTCCCCGCCCGGCCCTACGACCCCACGCTGCCCATCGACTTCTCCGGCGTCGAGGGCGTCACCCCGCAGCAGCAGGCCGCGGCCGAGAACCTGGTCGCCATCACGCTGATCGAGCTCCCGCAGTTCGCCGACGCGGCGGTGGCCGAGGCCCAGGGCTGGCACTCGATCGGCGACGGGTTCACCGGCCACGAGCACCTGATCAACTGGGACCTGATCAACGACGGGAAGATCCTCGACCCCGACGCCCCCGAGTCGCTGGTGTACGACACCTCGGGCGGGGGTCGCCGCCTGGTGTCGGCCATGTTCATGATGGAGCGGGGCGCCAGCCTCGACGAGGTGCCCGAGCTGGGCGGCGCGCTGACCCAGTGGCACATCCACGACAACCTGTGCTTCTCGCCGGGCGACCACCCCACCGTCGCCGGCGTCACCTCCGTCGGGGGCGCGTGCACCCCGCCTCTCCAGAAGTTCGACCCCACACCCATGATCCACGTCTGGATCGAGCCCCACGTGTGCGGCCCCTTCGCCGCCCTCGAGGGCGTCGCCGCCGGCCAGGTGAAGGCGGGCGAGGAGCGTCTCTGCAACCACGAGCACGGCACCGGCTGAGACCGGCGCCCCGTCAGCCCGAGGGGCGCGGGCGGCGCGCCGGCTGGACGGTGGTGAGCACGCGCCGGGCGGGCGGGAGCGATCGGCGAGCGGCGGTGCGCACCCGGGCGGCCGCGGCCCAGGCCCGGGCGGCGTCGGCCGCCGACGGCTCGGCGGCGCCGAAGGCCACCCCGTCGGCCTGGCCCGTGAGCCAGCGGACCTCGACGCCCACCTGGGCGTCGGCGTCCTCGTCGACGAGCTCGGCCGCGACGTCGCGCACCTCGGGCCGGGTGCGATCGGCCGACACCCCCAGCCGAGCCCGGGCCAGCGACTCGACCACGTCGTCCCACGCGCCGACCACGCGGGCCGCCGGCGAGCCCGACCGCCGCCGCCGCCGGCGGACCAGCCGCCGCCCGGGCCCCAGGCCCGCCAGCGCCAGCACGACGACGCCGGCCAGGACCACGACCGGCACCCACCACCGCGAACCGCCGGCCGCCGAGGTCGGGGCCGGGGGCGGGACGGGGGCGCGGGCCTCCTGGCCCGCCCGGCTCTGCTCGGCCCGGTCGGCGGCGGCCTGCTGGTCGAAGGCGCCGTCGACCACGCCGCCGCTCCCCGTCGTCAGCGGGTCGGGGGCGACCGTCGACCCGCCGGCCGGGGCCCGCACGGGGAACGGCACCCACCCGAGGTCGTCGAGCAGGACCTCGGGCCAGACCGTCAGGGATGCGTCGGTGACCTCGATCTCGGCCTCGCGGCCCGCCACCGGGGTGAGGTGGCCCACGACCAGACGCACCTGGAGGCCGTCGGCCCGGGCCAGCAGGGCGAACGCCGCGGCCAGCTGGGCATCGTTCACCGTGGCCGCGCCGCCGGAGGCACCGGCTTGCAGGGCCTCGAGCACCACCGCGGTGCGGGTGAGCCCGGTGCGGGTCGGGTCGAGGGTGAGCGACGGGTCCGCGGACAGCGCCCGGCTGATCAGCTGGAGGACCTGGAGGGGCTGGCGGACGCCCCCGGTGATCTGCTGCACGCGGAGCCGCACCGGGTCGGGGACCTCGGGACCCGGATCGCGCCGGGGGGCGGTGGCGGTGACCAGGTCGGCGGGCCGCAGCGTCGGCAGGGCCACGTCGAGCGAGAGCCGGAGCGGTCGGTCGGACCCGGCCGGCACGGCCAGCAGCCCCGAGCGGCGGTCGACGGCCAGGCCCGAGGGCGTGACCCCCGTCGGGCGGTCGAGCGTGGGCAGGGCGGGCGTGGCGGCGGGCGCCGGCCCGAGGTCCAGCTCGACGTGGGCGGCGCCGCGCCGGGCGGCCTCGTCGGCCGGCGGCGCGCCCAGCACGGACCCGGCGCGGACGTAGGTGGTGGGCGACGCCGACCAGCCGTCCGGGCCCAACCGGTCGAGCACGGCCAGGCGCCACGCCAGGCGGGCATCGTGGCCGGCCGGGAGGTCGACCCGGGCGGTGAAGCGCGTCGTCGGCTCGTCGGCCCGGCGGGCCGTGGGCACGGCATCCAGCGGGCTCTCGCCCAGGCGGACGTCGACGGGCACGTCGCGCCCGGCCCGCACGTCGACCCGCTCCCGGCCGACGAGCCCGGGCACGCGGGGCGTCACGACGACCGCGACCCCGACGGCGATCGCCACCACGACGGCGCCGGTGACGAGCCGGGCGGCGGCGCGCAGCGGCCGGCTCGGCACCGCACCAGCCCCACCAGCCGGTCCGGCCGCGGCGACCGCGGCCGAGCGGCGCAGGACGGCGGCCACCAGCACCAGTCCGGCGGCGGCGGCGACCGCCGCCGGGCTCTCGGTCGGCAGCGTCCGGCGCGGGTCGCCGACGGCCAGGCCGGCGGCGAACAGGGCGGCTCCGGGCGCCACCACCGCGGCGCCGGCCTCGGGCCGGGCGGCCACCCCCGTGGCCAGGGCCGTGGCCCACCACGTGGCCATCACGGCCAGCGCCATCTCGGGACCCCGGGGGTCGACGGGCGGCAGCGAGCTGAGGAGGCGGGCGGTGGCGTCGCCCAACCCGCCGAGGGCGGTCGCCCCGTCGGCCGCCGGGGACACGACGATGGCGGCCACGAGCGGTGCCGCCAGGAGGTGGGCGACGACCAGCACGACGGCGGCGCCCCGGTCGACGGCGATCCGTACCACCAGGCTCACGAAGGCGGCGCCGCCCACGGCGACGACGAGCGGACCGAGCCACCCGGGGCCGAAGGCAACGCCCGCGGCCGGCAGGGCCGCCGCCGTGGCTCCACCCCCGATGAGGGCGGCGCGGGCCGCTCCCGCCGCCCGCCCCCAGACCGGGTCGGACGCCGGCGTGGTCGCGACCGCGGTCACCGGCGGAGCTCGCGGTCCCAGCCGGCCAGGGCGGTGCGGGCGTCGGCCGCCACGACGTCAAGGACGCCACGATGGCGCGACGCCGTCGGGCGGGCCCCGGCGACGATCCGGACCACGACGATCGGCGCGTGGCGCCGGCGGCGGGCCGCGACCCGGGTGAGGACCTCGCGGTCGGTGGCGCCGGTGACGACGACGAGGGCGCCGCCCCCCTCCGCGCGCTCGAGGTTGGCGAGCAGGCCCGTGATGCCGATGTCGGTCAGCCCGACCAGGGCGAGGCGGTCGAGGTCGTCGCGCGCCCCGAGGCGGCTGGCGGCGGTCCGGTCCTCGCCCACGAGCTGGAGCTCGACCGTGCTCCCCGTGCGGCCGAAGGCGGCGACCAGGGAGGCTGCCACCTCGACGCCCTGCTCGAAGCGCTCGGGGTCCCACGCGTCGGTCCGGGCGTCGAGCACCACGGTGGCCCGGGGCTGGCTGGTGTCGACGTGCGTCCGCACCATGAGCCCACCCGTCCGGGCCGTGGTGGGCCAGTGGATGCGCCGCAGGTCGTCACCGGGGGCGTACTCGCGCAGGGTCGAGAAGGTGAGCGTCCCCTCCACCGCGGTGTCGGAGATCGGCCCCTCGAGGTCGAGGACGACGCCGGTCGGCAACGGGTCGACGACGTGGACCCGGGGCCGCACCCACAGGACGTCGGACCCACCCAGCGCCCGCCACCGGGTGGCCAGGCCGAGGGCGTCCTGGCGCTCGACCCGCACCGGTCCCAGGGCCAGCCGGCCCCGCCGGTCGGTGGGCAGCAGGGTCCGCACCACGGTCGAGCCCCGGGGCGCCAGGGGGCGGATGCGCACCGGCAACGGCCGCCCACCCACCTGGTCGACGGCCGTGAGGCCCGGCAGGGGCAGACGGCTGCGGCTGGTGACGGTGAGGAGGCCGGCGGCCGGGGCGTCGACGGTGACCCGTCCGGGGCGGAAGCGACGGTCGAGATCCACGGCCAGTGGCGCCGCCGTGGCCAGCAGGGCCAGCACGAGGGCGGCGGCACCGGCGACGGCCACCACCACCAGCTCGGGCAGGCCCAGCAACCAGCCGGCCCCACCGAGGACGATCGATCCGGCCGCGACCGCCAGCCCCGTGCTGGTCAGCCGCAAGCCCCGCTCGGCCTCGGGCGGCGCCGCGCCGGCGCCGTCGGCCACCGCGCTCACCGGGTCGGGGCCCGCACCGAGGCGGCCACCGCTGCCACCACCTCGGCCGGGCGGCGCCCCTCGACCTCGGCCTCGGGTGCCAGGATCAGGCGGTGGGCCAGCACGGGTTCGGCGAGGACCTTGACGTCGTGCGGGACGACGTAGCTGCGACCGTCGACGAGGGCGTGGGCCTGGGCGGCGCGGAGCAGGGCCAGGCTGGCTCGCGGGCTGGCACCGAGGCGGACGTCGG
>DATHEV010000800.1:0-2963 GCA_035318405.1 Iamia sp. | reverse complement strand
CGTCGAGGGGCAGGCCTGGCGACGGCACCGCACTGGAGAGCTCCGGCGGGTCGAGCCCTCGTCGCGTCGGTGGACCCGCGTCAGCGCAGAGGTGTTCGGCGCACCAGAGGCCTCGGTGTGAGCGAGCACAGCGTCTCGGTCCGCCTCGGGCGGGCCCGACGGGCGACCGGATCCGAGGTCGGCGGGAGCGGGGTTGGGCAGCCATCCCAACACGACGCTGCCTCATGCGTGCCGGCGGTCAGATTCGGTGACGGCGACCCGACGTTCGTCAACTTCTCCAACGCGACCCCTGCGCTCGGCAGCGTGCGCCCCGCGGGATTCTCGGATTTCCGTGCGTTCCCGGACACAACGCACGGAAAGACTGAGTCGACGATGGTGGTGTTGCAGGCGTCTCCGTTCTGCAACCTCGACTGCTCGTACTGCTACCTGCCCGACCGCGGGTCCCGTGCGCGGATGAGCGACGCGACCTTCGAGGCCGTCGTCGCCCAGCTGGGCGCGGCGGACTGGCTCGCTCCCCACCTACAAGTGCTCTGGCACGCAGGCGAACCCCTCGCCGTCCCTCGGTCCACCTACACGCGGTGGTTCGAGGTCCTCGCCCGAGCGGACCTCGGAGATCGGACGGTCACTCAGCACCTTCAGACCAACGGGACGCTCATCGACGAGACTTGGGCCGCCTTCCTCGCTCAGCATGAGATCGATGTTGGTGTCAGCATCGACGGACCGCCGGCGGTCCATGACGCACACCGCCGACGCCGGGGCGGTCAGCCGACAGGCGCAGCGGCCGTCCGCGGATTGCGACGGCTGCAGGACGCGGGGCTCACGCCGGGCGTCATCGCCGTTCTGACCCCTGCATCGCTTGAGGATCCCGATGGCCTGATGGACTTCTTCGCGTCCCTCGGGATCACGTGGCTCGGATTCAACGCCGAGGAGGTGGAGGGCGTCCACCGCGCATCGGGCCTGCACGACGCCGTCACCGACCAGGCCGTCTACGACTTCTACCGTGATGTGCTCCGTTGGCTCGACGCCCACCCCGACGCCGGCCTACGGGTGCGCGAGCTCGATCATGTCAAGAGGTTCGTGGCCTCGGGCCGGGACCGTGTCGAGAACCACAACTCGACGCCCCTGCGAATCGTGACCGTCGACCACTTCGGCCGCTACTCCACGTTCTCGCCCGAGCTGATGGCGATGGACGACCCCGACGACATGTTCGGCGTGATACTCGGCGATGTCCACCACAGCTCGTTGGGTGATCTGCCAGCCACGGTCGCCCAGTCGCCGATGGTCCGGGCTGTCGCAGCCGGGGTGGCCCGCTGCGAGGCGTCCTGCGACCACTTCGGTCTCTGCGGTGGTGGTGCACCCTCGAACAAGCTGGCCGAGCGGGGGTCGTTCGACGTGGCCGCGACCCGTGCGTGTGCGCTGGCCCAGGTGGTGCCGGCCGAGGCTGTGCTCGACCACATCGAGACAGTCCGGGTGGGTGGACCTGTCTCCGAGGTGCGGATGGCGGCCTGGAGGCGGCGCGCGGTGCCGCCGGTGATGGCGGCCTCGGCGGCGGGCGAGAGGCCGAGGGCGTGCACCGCGGCCCGGGTCTCGGCCGCCGAGATCGGGGTGTTGGGGGCATCCGAGCCCAGCAGGAGGCGGTGGGCCAGCCGCTCGGCCACGGCGGCCGGCAGGCCGACCGGATCCCGACCGACCGGGGTGAGGTCGGCGTGCACGTTGGGATGGGCGTCCATCAGCGCCACGGCGGCCTCGGTGGCGGGCAGGGCGCAGTGGGCCAGGATCACCACCGCCTCGGGATGGCGGGTGGCGACATGCGCCACCGGATCCAGCTCGTGGCCGTCGGTGCGGCCGCTGACGGCGTGGCCCACGTGGACCACCACTGGCAGCCGGATGGCGGAGACGTAGCGCCAGACGGGGTCGAGACGGGGCTCGTCGGCGTCGTGGTCGCCCACGCTGCAGTGGAGCTTCAGCACCCGGGCGCCCCCGTCCTCGACGGCGGCGCGCACCAGGGCCACGGGGTCGTCGTCGGCCGGGTGGACGGAGGCGCCGGCCACCACCCGCACGGGCCCGCCGGCGGCGGCCGTCGCCGTGGCCGTCGAGGCCTCGTTGAGCCCGGCGGCGAGACCGGGCTTGTGGACGTAGGGGAGGTGCCAGACCTCGTCGACGCCCTCGGTGGCCAGGCGGTCGAGGATGGCGCCGTGGTCGATCGGGTAGGCCAGGTCCTCGGGGCGGTAGCCCTGGAGGAAGAACTGCCGGACCTTCTCGCCCAGCCGCCCCGGCAGCAGGTGCACGTGTGCATCGACCACGGTCATCGGGGACATCCTGGCCCGAGCAGCTCTCGATCGACGGGGCCGCGCCGGTCAGCGGCCCTCGACGGCGATCCCGGTGATGCGCTCGTAGGCCTCGGGGTCGGTGGGGCCCTCGGTGTTGAGCACCAGGACGGTGGTGTCCGGCCCGATGGCGGCGGCGCCCGACGCCACCAGCTCGCGGAGCCCGGCCAGCCCGGCGCCGCCGGTCTCGCCCGAGGTCACGCCGACGGTGGCCAGGTCGCGCATGGCCTGCTCGGCGGCGGCGTCGGAGACGGCGACGAACCAGTCGGTGCCGGCCGCCACGATCGGCCAGGCCAGCTCGGACACGGTGCCGCAGTTGAGCCCGGCCATGATCGACCGGTGGGGGCCGGGCACCTCGACGACCTCCCCGGCCTCGGCCGAGCGGAGCCCGCAGGCGGCGCTGAGCGGCTCGACCACGACGACGGTGGGCCCCTCGCCGGCCGTGGCCCGGACGTGACCGACCGTGGCCGCGGCCAGGGCGCCGACGCCCATCTGGGCCACGACGACGTCGGGAGGCGGGGCGTCGTGGGCGGCGAGCTGCTCATCGACCTCGGCGAAGATGGTGGCGTAGCCGTCGATCACCCACCGCGGCACCTCGGCGTAGCCCGGCCACGAGGTGTCCGACACCACCAGGGC
>DATHEV010000799.1:0-6374 GCA_035318405.1 Iamia sp. | reverse complement strand
CACCGTACCGACGGGCCGGGGCCGCGCTTCAGACGTCGGGGGCGGCGAGGAGGCGGAGCGGGGCGCCCTGGGTGAGGGTGCCGGGGGCCGTGACGAGGGCCCCGACGGCGAGGGTGCCGGCGTGCTCGCGGAGGATGGCCTTCAGCACGGACCGGTCGGCGTCGAGACCGGGCAGGGGCCGGGTCACCATCACGCACCGGCTGATGGGCTTGGTGATCTCGAGCGTGGCGGTGCCCAGGCCGAGGGTGGCGCCGACGAGGTCGTCCTCGCCCGCGCCGGCGAGAAGGACGTTGCTGCGGAAGCGGCGTGGGTCCCAGTCGCCGACGGTGGTGCGCGACACCAGCGAGAGACGGGCCCGGGGCGAGTCGTGCCAGACGGCGTCGGCTGCGTCGTAGACCCGCCAGTCCTCCTCGTCGGGGTTCGGCACCTCGAACTGGGGCGAGGCCGAGTCGGACGGCACGAGCGCCACCCGGCGGCCGAGCCAGTCCGAGAGGTCGTCGTCGGAGGTCGTCGCCGTGCCGTCCGGGAGGGTGATGGCGACCGCGCCGGGGCCGAGGTGCTGCGCCCGCGCCAGCAGCAGGGCCGGGGCGCGACGGCCGGTGAGGACCCGCCCGGTCTCGGCGTCGACGAGGCCCCAGCGGCGGTCGCCCTCCATGCCCAGGGCGTCGACGGCGACCTCGGCCAGCCGCTCGCCACCCATCGATTTCACCGGGTAGCGCCACAGCTCGTCGATCACCAGGCCGGTCGGGGTCTCGTGCTCCACGCCCTCAGGATGCCTCAACGCCGCCGCACCCCGGCCGATGGGGTCGCATGGATCGCGAGAAGGACCGCCGACTGGGGGCCCGCCACGTCCTCGGCCCGGTCGCCGTGCGCTGGCGTCTCGACGACGGCCCCGTCGTCGGGCCCGCCGACGAGGGCCGGGAAGAGGGACCCGAACGGGCCGGGCTGCTCGACCTGTCGGTCAGCGGGGCCCGGATCATGGCCCGGACCAGCACCGACATCTCCGTCGGCGACTGGACCCACGTCTCCATCCGGGGCCGGTCCGGACCGGTCATCGTGCGCCGCATCCTGCCCAGCCGGCAGGAGGGCTTCAGCCAGTACGGGATCGAGTTCCTCGATCCGATGTCGGAGCTGACCCAGCTGGTGCACGAGGAGCTGGCCCGCCGCCAGGCCTCCGGCACCGTCGGCCCCCTGGCCGCCGCCCCGCCGGACTGACATCCACCTGACGGCTCGCGGTCCTGGCGCCGCGTCGGTAGCGTCACGATGTGAGCACCGCCCCCGACGACGACCTCTCGTCGGCGGCCGAGCAGCGGACCGGGGTCCTGGCCGGGATCGCCGCCTACGCGCTGTGGGGCGGCATGCCCCTGGTCTTCCACCAGATCCAAGAGGTCCTTCCGGCCGAGGTGCTGATGCACCGGGTGGTGTGGTCGTTCGTGGTCGTGGCCGGGCTCCTCGGGCTGCGGGGCAAGACCGGCTGGTGGACCGTGCTCCGCACCCGCTCGGCGGTGCGCGTCCGGCTGGCCGCGGCCGCCGCCCTCATCAGCGTGAACTGGCTGGTCTACGTGTGGGCGGTCAGCGAGGAGCACGTCATCGAGGCCGCCCTCGGCTACTACATCAACCCGCTGATCACGGTGGCGCTCGGTGTCGTGGTGCTGCGCGAGCATCTGGCCCGGCTCCAGATCGTTGCCCTCGGCTTCGCCCTCGCCGCCGTCGCCGTGCTCACCGCCGCCTACGGCCGGGTCCCCTGGATCGCGCTGATCCTGGCCTGCTCCTTCGCCGGCTACGGCTACCTGAAGAAGGCGGTCCCGGTACCGGCCACCACGTCGCTGGCGGTCGAGACGGCCGTGCTGCTGCCCTTCGCCGTCGTCGGGCTGGTGGTCCTCCAGGTGCGGGGTGATGCCTCGTTCCTGCACGGATCGGGCGGGCGCGATCTGCTCCTGGTGGCGCTGGGCGTCGTCACCGCCGTGCCGCTCGTGCTCTTCGGCACCGCCGCCCGGCGGATCCCGCTGACGCTGCTCGGCCTGCTCCAGTACCTCACCCCGACGATCCAGCTGCTCTGCGGGGTGGTCGTGCTCGACGAGGACATGCCGCCCGAGCGGCTCGCCGGCTTCGTGCTGGTCTGGATCGCGCTCGTCATCCTCGGGGCCGACGCCGTGCGGGAGTCACGCCGCCCGGCCGAGCTGGTGCCCGTGGCCGAGGCCGTCTGACCGGGTCGCGCCCGATCGCGAGAGGCGCCGAGCGTCGTCCTACGCTGCCGGCCGTGGGCGAATCACGCTTCCAGGTGCTCCGCCGCCGCGTGATCAACGAGGCCGTGCAGCAGGGCTGGCGCCGGCTCCGCCAGGCGGGCAGCATCGCTCCCGGCACCATCGCCGCGGAACGGTTCGGGTCCTTCGGCGACGGGAGCATCGTCGGGTTCCCCACCGCCACCCTCTACGGCGAGGGCCAGATGCACATCGGCGAGGAGACGCTGATCGGGTGCTGGTCGACCCTCGCCACGGGCTACTCGCCCGACCAGACGACCGTGCCGCCCCGCGCCCTGGTCATCGGCGACCGCTGCGTGATCGGCCTGCGCGGCGGGATCGTGGCCCACGAGTCGATCGAGATCGGCGACGACGTCTGGTTCGGCCAGGACGTCTTCATCACCGACGCCAACCACGGCTTCAACGATCTCGACATCCCGATCGGCCAGCAGCTCGGGCCCCACCAGCCGGTGCGGATCGGCCCCGGTTCGTGGATCGGCCACGGTGCCGTGATCCTCCCCGGCACCCAGATCGGTCGCCACGTCATCGTCGCCGCCGGCTCGGTGGTGAGGGGCGAGATCGCCGACTACTCGGTGGTCGGCGGCGTCCCGGCCAAGGTGATCCGCGTCCGGACCCGCGATGACACCGTCGGCCGACCCGAGGACCACCCCGAGCTCCGCGGTGAGTACGCGTTCAGCCGCCGCCGCTTCGAGGAAGCAGCCTCCAAACGGTCCTAGGGTCGGGCCGTGGCCTACGACTTCGACCGCTTCCTCCGGTACGACGAGCTGACGACCTGGCTGCGGGACCTCGTCGCCGCCCACCCCGACCTGCTGGCCATCGAGTCCTACGGCACCAGCCACGAGGGCCGCGACCTCTGGCTCGTCACCGCCACCGACGCCGCCGCCGGGGCCCACGACACCAAGCCGGCCCACTGGATCGACGCCAGCATCCACGCCGTCGAGCTGACGGGCACGGTCGCCGCCTGCCACGTCCTCCAGCACCTGGTCGACGGGCACGCGGCGGGCGACGATGCCGTGGTGGCCGCCCTGCGGACCCGCACCTTCTACGTCGTGCCCCGGGTCAACCCCGACGGGGCCGAGTGGGTGCTGGCCGACACGCCCCGGCACCGCCGGTCGAGCACGCGCCCGTGGCCGTGGTCCGACGCCCACGAGTGGCCCGGCGCCCACGTGGAGGACGTCGACGGCGACGGCCGCATCCTCCAGATGCGGATCTCCGACCCCGACGGCGCCTGGATGCCGCACCCGGAGGATGCCCGCCTGCTGATCCCGGTGCCCTTCGACGGCGGGCTGGGCGACGGGCCCCGGTACCGGCTGCTGGCCGAGTGCCGGGTGGTGGACCACGACGGGTTCACGGTGCCCACGCCCCGGCCGCCCGAGGGCCTCGACCTCAACCGCAACTTCCCGGCCGGCTGGGGCACCAAGGTCACTGGCAGCGGCGACCACCCGCTGTCCGAGCCCGAGATCCTGGCCCTCGTCCGGGCCATCGCCGCCCGCCCCAACATCTGCGGCTACAACGCCTTCCACACCAGTGGCGGCGTGCTGCTGCGGCCGTCGTCGACCACGGCCGACTCCGAGCTGCCGCCCGACGACGTGTGGGCCTACACCGAGCTCGGACGTCGCGGGACCGAGCTGACCGGCTACCCCGTCCACTCGGTGTACGAGGACTTCACGTGGGACCGCAAGGACACCATGAGCGGTGCCGCCGACGACTGGGTCTACGAGCACCTCGGCGTGTTCGGCTGGACCACCGAGTTCTGGGACGTCGTCCACGCCGCCACCGGCCACCACGCCGACACCAAGATCTGGTACCTCGGGCCGACCGACGACGAGGCCCTCGCCGTCCTGCGCTGGTGCGACGCGAACGCCCCCGGTGGCCACGTCGACTGGTACCCGTTCGCCCACCCCGACCTGGGCGAGGTCGAGCTCGGTGGCTGGCCCGATCTGGGGGTCTGGACCAACCCGCCCCTCGCCCGGCTCAAGGCCGAGGTGGCCCCGCACGCCGTCTTCGCCGTGGCCCAGGCCCTGGCCGCCCCCGGCCTGGAGCTCCGCCGGGTGCGCGGCGTGCCGCTGGGCGAGCGGACCTGGCGGGTCGAGGCCGGGGTGGCCAACACCGGCTGGCTGCCGACCGACGTCACCGCCCGGGCCCGCAAGGCCGACATGGTCCGGCCCGCCCTGGCCGAGGTGGCCGGGACGGGGGTCACCGTCGTGGGCGGGCCGGCGCGCCAGAAGCTCGGCCAGCTCGACGGTCGGGCCGCGCTCCGCTTCACCGACGGCCACGACGGCACGCCCGACCGGGCCCTCGCCACCTGGGTGGTCGAGGCCGACCCCGGCACCGAGGTCACCGTCTCGGTCTGGCACCCCCGCGCCGGCCGGGTCGAGGCCACCCTCACCCTGGAGGCCTGACCCCAGTCGCCCGAGCCGGGACCACGTCGCGGCTGGGCGTCAGGTGGGGGTGACGAGGTCGAGGATGCGGTCGTCGCCGCGGCGCTGGAAGCCCACGCCGCTCAGGTAGGCCTCGGCCTGGCGCATGGCCCGGGGGGCCACGACCGAGCGGAAGCCGCGGTCGGTGAAGATCTCGCTACGGCGGTAGACGAACTCGCCCGGGGTGAAGTCCCGGAACCGGGGCGCCACGTAGTCCAGGGCGATCTCGGCCACGCCGTCGCCGGCGTCGTGGGCCAGGACCACGCCCACCGTCTCGTCGTCGCGCAGCACCAGGAAGGCCAGCGCCCCGGGCCGGGTGCCGTCCCAGGTGAAGTCGGGGTTGAAGCGGGCGATGTCGGCCTGCCGCCGCGCCAGCACGTGGGCCAGGTAGCCGTCGTCGGGCACGACCTCGACCACGTCGTAGCTGGCCGGGTCGTGCCGGGTGCGCAGGAGCCGAGCCAGGTGCCAGACGTTGATGGACACGATCGCCACGTTCATGGCCACCATGGGCCAGACCCCGAGGATCAGGTTGTAGGTGACCAGCAGCAGGCTGGCCACCAGGTTCAGCTGACGCAGCCGGAGCAGGCGCGACTGGAGGAGGGAGGTGATGAGGATGGCCGAGCCGATCCAGCCCACCACCTCCAGGGCGACCGAGGACATGACCGGAGTCTGTCGCGGCGGGCCCTGATCAGCGCGGCCCGCACACCTCGAGGGCCAGGAGGGCCAGGACCTGGGCGGTGACCTCGACCTCGGCCAGGGGCACGGCCTCGTCGGGGCTGTGGGCCAGGTTCACGTCGCCCGGGCCGTAGTGGACGGTGGGGATGCCACCCAGCCCGTTGAGCAGGCGGAGATCGCTGCCGAACGGCGCTCCCCACACCTCGACAGGCCGGCCGGTGACGGTGTGGTGGTGGTCCGCCACCCGCTCGCCCAGGTCGCTGTCGGCCGGCAGGCGGCCGGAGGCGAACTGGCCGCCCCACCACTCGACCTCGACGGGGTGGGCCCGCAGCCACGGGTCGGCGGCGGAGGCCTCGGCCACCGCCGCCTCCAGCTCGGCCCGGGCCGCGGCCGGGTCCTCGTCGAGGGCCACGCCCAGGCGGCCCTCGGCCTCGAGCCGGTCGGGCACCGACGAGGGCCAGTCGCCGGCCCGGACGATGCCCAGCGACAGCGGGTAGGCGATGCCCCAGCGGTCGAGGAGCGGGTCGGCATCGACGTTGCGGCGGGCCTCCAGCTCGGTGAGGGCGGCCACGACGGGCAGCAGCTTCTCGATCACGCTCACGCCCTCGACCCGGCGCGAGGCGTGGGCCGAGCGACCCCGGATCCGGAGCCGGAAGGTGAGGGCCCCGGCGCAGGCCGGCACCAGGTCGAGCCCGGTGGGCTCGGGGACCACGCAGACGTCGGCCGTCCAGCCGCGGCGGATGAGGTCGAAGGTGCCCAGGCCACCGTCCTCCTCGCCCTCGACGCTGGCCACCAGGACGTCGCCGGCCAGGGGCACCCCGCTGGCGGCCAGGGCCCGCACCGCCCAGCGGGCCGCCAGGAGACCGCCCTTCATGTCGCAGGCGCCCCGACCCCGGGCCTCGGTGGCGGTGAGCTCGCCGCTGTAGGCGTCGGGATGGGTCCAGGCCGTGGGGTCGCCCGGGGGCACCACGTCGATGTGCCCGTCGAGCAGCAGCGTGCGCCCACCGCCCGAGCCAGA
>DATHEV010000798.1:0-7977 GCA_035318405.1 Iamia sp. | reverse complement strand
GAGCACCGACCGGCCGTCGGGGCCACCCTCGGTGCCGACCAGCCGGCTGCCCTCCGGGAGGACCATCCGGGCGTACCCGCCGCTGAGGCAGTTGGCGCTGCCCCCGAACGGGTCGCCGACGTCGGGCTGGTCCCGGGGCGCCGCCTCCGGGACGGCGGCCGTCGCCTCGGCCGAGGCTGCGTCCGGTGATCCTGGGGTGGACACGTAGTCCTCGAGGGCGATGTCGGTGGCGTGGGCCGACGCCGTGACGACCAGGCTGCCCGGGAGCTCGCCGCCCCAGCGCAGCTCGATCGAGACGCTCAGCTCCGGATCGAGGGCCGACGCCTCGCAGCGCACGGCCGATGCCTCGTCGGGCGGCGGATCCGACACCGGGCCGAGCGCCTCGACCGAGAACCCGCCGTGGTCGTCGTCGACGGACAGGTCCCACCACTCGCACGACGACGCCGAGCCGTTCATCTCGGGCCCGAGGGCCCGCACCTGCTCGGCGACGGCGTCGAACACGCCGTAGGGGTCCTCGTCGACGACGAGCAGGGCCTCGAGCTCGTCACCGTCGGGCTGGACCTGCTCCATGATCACCGGCTGGGGCCGGTGGAACACCGGGCCGGCGAGGTGGGCGCCGTCGGGCACGGTGAGGCCGAGGCCGATCTCGGTGCCCGGGGGCGACCATGACGGGTCGAGCGTGGTGGTGGTGGTCCCGTCGTCGGCATCACCCGCCGGCTCGTCGTCGGTGCACGCACCCGCCAGCGCCAGCGTCGCCACCAGCAGCGCCGCTCCGATCGGCGGACGACGCATCAGTCCGGGCCCATCTCGATCAGGAGGTGCCGATCGTCGGGGCTGCCCCGGAGCCAGCAGGTGCCCCCGGCACCGCCCTGGAAGCCGAGGTACCGCACGGTCGAGCCGTCGTCGAGGGCGAGCTCGTCGATCTCCTCGGCCCCCACCTGCTCGGGATCGGCCTCCGCCGCCTCGGCCCGCAGCGCCTCGAGGGTGGCGTCGATGTCGTCGACGGCCAGGACCGAGGTGGCGTCGTACCCGCCGACGGTGCCGGCCAGCGTGGCCCCCTCGGGCAGGTGGAAGCGGGCCCGGAGCGTGGCGAAGCAGCCGCTCTCGCCGCCGAAGGGCTCGCCGACCGCCGGATCCTCGTGCGCCGGTCGGTCGGGCAGGAGGTCGACGGCTTCGGCCGGCACCGGGTCAGGGTCGGTGGGCGGCAGCGTGTCGGGGGGCTGCCGGGTCGTCGGCACGGGATCGCCCTCGGGCGTCGTGGAGTCGTTCTCGCACCCGGCCTCGGCGCACGCGCCGGACGGCGCTTCGTCCCGTGGGGGCTCGGGCGTCGCGTCGTACGGCTCGCCCTTGGAGCCGATGGCGAACCGCCGGCCCCCGGCGGCACGGGTCACCGTGATCGTCCCGGGATGGTCAGCGCCCCAGCTGAGTCGGACGGTGAACGAGGCATCGGGATCCTGAGCGGTGGCCTTGCAGGCGAGCGTGGCGATCTCATCGGCGGGCGGTGCCGGGCCGGCGACGGCCACCGCTCGATCGGGCGGGCCCTCCTCGTCGGTCGCGGGCACCATCCAGGAGCACGAGTCGGAGGTGCCCGGCAGGTCGGGGCCGGCGGCCCGGACGTCGGCGGCGAGGGCGTCGAACACGGCGAAGGGGTCGACCTCGCCCTCGTCGAGGGTGAGGAGGGCGAACCAGCCGTCGGGCGCCTCGAGTGGTCCACCGCTGTCCGGGGGGATCTCGGCCAGGGGGAACACGGTCCCGGCGAGGCCGGCGCCCTCGGGCACCACCAGCCCGTCACCCAGCTCGGTCCCGGGGGGGAGCAGCCCGTCGCCCGCCTCGGCGGGCGGGTCGTCGCCGCCGGCCACCCCGGGCCCGTCGTCGCCGCACGCCGCCAGCACGGCGAGGCCCGCCAGCGCCACCACCGCTCCGAGGCTCCGCATCGTGGTCATCGGCGCTCGATCAGTCGCTGTACAGGGTGATGAGGACGTCGGCGCCGTCGGGGCTGGCGAGCAGGTCGCAGGCGCCGCCGCCGGCGCTGATGGAGAAGCTCTGGTACGACACGGTCGAGCCGTCGGCCAGGGGGATGTGCTCGCGGGGGCTGGGGTCGAAGCTCTCGGCGTCGGGCCCGTCGGCGCCGCTGGCGAGGAGGGGGTCCATCGTGGCCTCGACGTCGTCGGTGGCGAGGACGGACGGGCCGTCGGGCCCGCCCTCGGTGGCCACCAGCCTGGCGCCGGCGGGCAGGACCATCTGGTCGTACCCCGTGGCCAGGCAGTTGCCGGTGCCCCCGAAGCGCTCGCCCGCCTCGGGCGTGGGCGCCGGGGCGGGATCCGGCAGCAGGGCCCGGACGTCGTCGCCCACGGGCTCGGGCCCGGGCACCGGGAGGACGTCCGGGGGCTGGTGCGTGGTGCTCGTCGTGGTGCCGTCGGTCGGCTCGCCCTCCGGGACGACGGGTTCGGGTGGCAGGAGATCGGACGGAGCGTCCGCCACCGGGGCCGTGAACGTGCCCTCGGCGTAGCTCGACGGTTCCCCGTCGGTGTCGGCGACTCTGTCCACGTGCAGCGTGCCGGGGTGCTCGCCGCCGTACCGGAGCGACACGGTGATGTCGCGGGTGCCGTCGGACGCCGCCGCCTCGCACCGCAGGTGGTCGATCGGCAGGGCGGGTGGGCCGGCGCCCACCGGGCTCGGCTGGGCGGCGAGCTCGGTGTCCGGCTCCTGGACGACCTGCCAGAGGCAGGCGTCGGCGGTGCCCGGGAGGGCCGGTCCGATCTCGCGCACCTGGGCGGCCAGATCGTCGAAGGCGGCGAAGGGGTCGCCCTCCACGACCAGCAGCGCCGTCCACTCCTCGCTCCCTGGGTCCCGTTCGAGGGGCGGCTGCGTCGGCGCCGGCCCGTCCGTGGTCGTCGAGGGGAGGGAGCCTCCGCCGGCCGGGACGGTCGGTGGGGGGACGGGGTGGGCTGGTTCGAGCGCCTCCGGGTCGTAGCCCGAGCGGCGGAACACGGCCCCGGCGAGACGGGCGTCCTCGGGTACCACCAGGCCGTCGCCGAGCTCGGTGCCGGCGGGGAGGAGCCCGTCGTCCGTCTCGGCGGGCGGGTCGTCGCCACCGCCGGCCACCTCGGGCTCGTCGTCGCCGCACGCACCGAGGACCGTGACGGCCAGCAGCGCCACCGTCACCACGAGCCTCGGCGCCCTCGTCGTCATGTCCGCCTCCTCCGCCGGGAACGCTAGGCCTCGTCGTCCGCGGGCGGGGGTCGCGGTCGCTGCTTGCCCACCGAACGAGAACGTGTTCTAGTGTCCGACCGTGGCCCCACCAGCGGAACCGTCCGATGTTCTCAGCGCCCCGCTGATCATCGAGTACCCGTTCAAGCGCACGACCGGGCCGGTCGTCGGCGCCTTCCTCACCGGCCTGCGGGAGCAGATCCTGGTGGGTTCGAAGGCGGCCGACGGGCGGGTCATCGTGCCGCCCGCCGAGTTCGACCCGGTCACCGGCGAGGACCTCACCGAGCTGGTCGAGGTCGGCCCCGGCGGCACCGTGCAGACGGCGGCGTGGGTCACCGCGCCACACGACAAGCACCCGCTCGACGAGCCCTTCGCCTGGGCCCTCATCACCCTCGACGGCGCCGACACGCCGATGCTCCACGCCGTCGCCGCGAGCGGCCCGGGCGCCGTCGGGCCCGGCACCCGCGTGGTGCCCCGCTGGGCCGACGAGCGCGAGGGCCACATCACCGACATCGCCTGCTTCGAGCTGGCGAGCGACGAGGGGAGCGCCTGATGCCCGAGATCAGCCTCCCGGACTCGCTGAAGGACGTCGAGCCCGTGAAGAGCGTCCGCACCCCGGCCCAGCTCGACTACGAGTTCACCGCCGGCGACGCCACCACCCGCTTCCTCCGGGGCATCACCCAGAAGAAGATCATCGGCCAGCGGGCCACCGCCGACAGCCGGGTGTACGTGCCGCCCCGCGGGGCCGACCCCGAGCTGGGCCAGGCCACGCCGATCGAGGTCGAGGTCGCCCAGGTCGGCACCGTCACCTCGTTCTGCGTGGTGAACCTCCAGTTCTACGGATCGGTGATGGAGATCCCCTACGTCAGCGCCCTGATCCTGCTGGACGGCGCCGACCTCTCGATCATGCACCTCATCCAGGAGGTGCCGGCCGACGAGGTCCACATCGGCATGCGGGTCGAGGCGGTGTGGCGCGACGACGCCGACATCGAGCCCACCCTCGAGTCGATCAAGTGGTTCAAGCCCAACGGCGAGCCCGACGACACCTCGGTCCGCATCCCGGGCGAGGACCACGGCACCGGACTGGGCTCGTGGGTCGGCGGCGTCGCCCCCACCGAGGCCCTCGTCCGCAACCCCCGCACCGGAGAGGGAGGCACCTCCAAGTGAGGGACATCGCCGTCATCAGCTTCGCCCAGACGCCCGCCCGGCGGAAGGTGGCGGAGCTCAACGAGGTCGAGATGCTCATGCCCGCGGTGCACACCGCGCTGGGGCAGGTCGACATGACCATCGACGACATCGGGTTCACCTGCTCGGGCTCGACCGACTACCTGGCCGGCGTCGGGTTCAGCTTCGTGTCGACCCTCGACTCGGTGGGCCCGTGGCCGCCGATCCAGGAGAGCCACGTCGAGATGGACGGGGCCTGGGCCCTCTACGAGGCCTGGGTGAAGCTCCAGCTCGGCGAGCTCGACACCGCCCTCGTCTACTGCTACTCGAAGTCGTCGCCGGGCGATCTGCCCATGGTGCTGACCCGGCAGCTCGACCCGATCCTCACCGGGCCGCTGTGGCCCGACTCGGTCAGCCTCGCCGCCGTCCAGGCCCAGGCCTGGCTCGACGCCGAGAAGGGCACCGAGGAGGACATGGCCGCCGTCGCCGCCCGCAGCCGGCGCTCGGCGTTGGACAACCCCAACGCCCAGCTGGCCTGGGACCGCTCGGTCGAGGACCACCTGGCCGACGGCTACCACATCGCTCCGCTGCGCAAGGGCGACTGCCCGCCGATCACCGACGGTGCCGCCGCCATCGTCCTGGCCGCCGGCGACGTGGCCCGGGACAAGGTCGAGCGCCCGGCCTGGATCCGGGGCATCGACCACCGCATCGAGCCCATCCACCTCGGCCTGCGCGACCTCACGGTCAGCGCGTCGACCCGAATCGCGGCGTCGAAGGCCGGTGTCGCCGACGGCCCGGTCGACGTGGCCGAGCTCCACGCCCCCTTCTCGCACCAGGAGCTGATCCTGCGCGAGGCGCTGGACCTGGGCGACGACGTGAGCGTCAACCCCTCCGGAGGGGCGCTCGCCGCCAACGTGATGATGGCCGCCGGCCTGATCCGCATCGGCGAGGTCGCCAACCGCATCACGGCGGGCGAGGCGAACCGCGGGGTGGCCCACGCCACCAGCGGGCCCTGCCTGCAACAGAACCTGGTCACGGTCCTGGAAGGAGACGCCTGATGGGCAAGGACAGGGTCGCGGTGGTCGGCATCGGCCAGACCAAGCACCAGGCCACACGGGGCGACGTCTCCATGGCCGGGCTCGTCCGGGAGGCCGCCTCCCGCGCCCTCGCCGACGCCCAGATGACGTGGGCCGACGTCGACGCCGTCGTCATCGGCAAGGCGCCCGACTTCTTCGAGGGTGTGATGATGCCGGAGCTGTTCCTGGCCGACGCCCTGGGCGCCACCGGCAAGCCGCTGTTCCGGGTCCACACCGCCGGCTCGGTCGGTGGGTCGACGGCCATCGTGGCCAGCCAGCTGATCCAGGCCGGCATCCACGAGCGGGTCCTCACCGTGGCCTTCGAGAAGCAGTCCGAGAGCGAGGCCATGTGGGCCCTCTCGCTGCCGATCCCGTTCACCCCTCCGCTCCACGCCGGTGCCGGTGGCTACTTCGCCCCCCACATCCGCAGCTACATCCGGCGCTCGGGCTCGCCCGACCACGTCGGGATGCTGGTGGCCCTCAAGGATCGCCAGAACGGGCTCAAGAACCCCTACGCCCACCTGCACGAGCCCGACATCACCTTCGACTCCATCAAGGACTCGATGATGCTGTGGGACCCGATCCGCTACGCCGAGACGTGCCCGTCGAGCGACGGCGCCTGCGCCCTCGTGCTGGGCTCGGAGAAGGTGGCCGAGGCGGCCGCGGCCGAGGGGCGCCAGCCGGCGTGGATCAAGGGCACGGCCATGCGGTCCGAGCCGACGCTCTCGGCCGAGCGCGACACCGTCCTGCCCCTCGGCGGCGCCCTCTGCGCCGCCGACGTCTACAAGCAGGCCGGCATCACGAACCCCCGCAAGGACGTCGACTGCGTCGAGATGTACGTCCCGTTCAGCTGGTTCGAGCCCATGTGGCTGGAGAACCTGGGCTTCGCCGAGCCCGGTGACGGCTGGAAGATGACCGAGGAGGGTGCCACCGCCCTCGACGGCGACCTGCCGGTGAACATGTCCGGCGGCGTGCTGTGCACCAACCCGATCGGCGCCTCCGGGATGCTCCGCTTCGCCGAGGCGGCCATGCAGGTCCGGGGCACCGCCGGCGACCACCAGGTCGACGGCGCCCGCACCGCCGTGGGCCACGCCTACGGCGGCGGCTCGCAGTTCTTCGCCATGTGGGTCGTCGGCGCCGACAAGCCGTAGCCGGTCACACGGTGCCTGGCACCGAGTGTCCGCCGGTCACACGGTGCCTGGCACCGAGTGACCGCTGATCGATAGGAGATCACCATGGGACGACTCGAGGGCAAGATCGCCATCATCACGGGAGCGGCGCGCGGGCAGGGCGAGGCCGAGGCCCGGCTGTTCGCGGCCGAGGGGGCGAAGGTCGTGGTGGCCGACGTGCTGGCCGACGAGGCCGCCGCCGTGGCCGCCGACATCGGCGACGCGGCGCGGGCCGTCACCCTCGACGTCACCGACGAGGATGCCTGGAAGCAGGTCGTGGCCGAGACCGAGGAGGCGTGGGGCCCGATCACCACGCTGATCAACAACGCCGGCATCCTCGACTTCAACGCCATCGACAAGTACGACGCCGACCGCTTCCGCACCGTCCTCGACGTCAACGTCATGGGCTGCTTCCTCGGCATCAAGTCCGTCGTCCCCTCGATGAAGAAGAGCGGGAACGGCTCGATCGTCAACATCTCGTCCAACGGCGGGATGGAGGGGCTGCCGTACCTGTCGGCCTACTCCACCAGCAAGTGGGCCATCCGGGGCCTCTCGCGGTCGGCCGCCATCGAGCTGGGCCGCAAGGGGATCCGGGTCAACACCGTCCACCCCGGCGGCATCGACACGCCGATGACCCGCTTCGGCGGCGACGTCAGCAACGAGGACGCCGCCTTCTACCAGAACCTCCCGATCAAGCGGGTGGGCACCGTCGACGACGTGGCCCCCGTCGTGCTCTTCCTCTGCACCGACGAGGCCGGGTACGTCACCGGCGCCGAGTACGTGGTCGACGGCGGGCACCTCGCCGGCGACGCCTCCGTGCTCACCGCGGCCAAGGGCAGCTGACCTCTCTCCGTTCTGGCGATCAGATCCGGCGGGAAGCCACCGGATCCGATCGCCACTTCGCCGACCGAGCATGATGACGGCGTGACCCGGGCGGTGATCGACCACGATCGGATCGCTCGGCGGGTGCTGATCGCGGGCACGGTCGTGCTCGCCCTCGTGCGGGCGTGGGCCGCCCTCCGGGCCGAGGGCATGACGTCGCTGCCCGACGAGATCGGGTTTCTCGGCGACGCCTGGCTGGTGGGCCGGGGCGAGCCCGCCCCGCCGATGGCGTTCTCGCCGCTGTACCCGGGGACCTACCCGCTGATCCTGGCCCCGTTCGCCGCCGTCACCGACGACATCGAGGCCCAGCTCACCATCGCCCGGCTGGTGAACGTGGCCCTCCTCGCCGCCCTGGTCCCGGCGCTGTGGTCGCTGCTCGGCCGGTGGGGGCGGCTGGCTCCCCTGCCCCGAGCCCTCGTCGCCCTGGCCGCGTCGGCCCTGCCGGGGCTGTCGGTGGCCGCCCTCCGGGCCTGGCC
>DATHEV010000797.1:0-3493 GCA_035318405.1 Iamia sp. | reverse complement strand
CGTGCCCTCCACCAGGCCCTCCGCCAGCATGCGCTTGGCGGCGGCCAGCACCGCCTCGCGGGTCGTGGTCGGGGACGTGGTGGTCGGCGATGCTGTCGTGTCAGCCACGGGCGAGGACCTCCGGGTTGGCCAGGTTGGCCGGGACCTCGCCCCGCAGCAGCGCGGCGAGCCCCTCGGCCATGAGGGTGGTGTGGTTCGCCTCGGTGTCGTAGGTGGCCCCGCCGATGTGGGGGGTGAGGATCACGTTGGACATCGACACGAGCGGGTGGTCGGGGGCCAGGTGCTCGCCCTCGAAGTGGTCGAGGGCAGCGGCGGACAGGTGGCCCGACGCCAGCGCCGCGGTCAGGGCGTCGAGGTCGTGCAGCCCGGCCCGGGCCGAGTTCACGTAGACGGCGCCGGGGCGCATCCGCTCGACCCGCGCGGCCGAGATCAGGCCCAGGGTGTCCGGGGTGACGGCGGCGTGCATCGACACCACGTCGGCCTCGGCCAGCAGGTCGTCGAGCTCGTGGGTGGCGTCGGGGGCGAAGGGGTCGCTGGTGATCACCCGCATCCCGAGGCCCTCCAACCGCCAGGCGGTGGCCCGGCCCACGGCGCCCAGCCCCACCAGCCCGGCAGTGCGCCCGGCCAGCTGCCAGCCCCGGAACCGCTGGTAGGGGATCGATCCGTCCCGGTACACCTGGCCCTCGCGGACATCGCGGTCGGCGGCCAGCAGGTGGCGGGTCACGGCGAAGATCAGGCCGACGGTGAGCTCGGCCACGGCGTCGGCGTTGCGGCCCGGCGCCCGCAGCACGGGGATGCCCTTGGCCGTCGCCCCCGGCAGGTCGACGTTGGTCGGGTCGCCGCGCGTCGAGCCGATCGCCTCCAGCGGCAGGTCGAGCACCGGCCCCTTGCAGTGGTCGGCCTCGCAGATGAGGACGCTGGCCCCCACCTCGGCGGCGCGGGCGGCCATGGCCTCGGCGTCGTACAGGCGCAGGGGCCGCTGGTCGATCCACGGGTCGAGGACGAGCTCGCCCAGCTGGCGCAGCCGGTCGAGCCCCGGCCCCCGCAGCGGCGCAGTGGAGAAGATGATCCGATCGGCCTTCACCCCTCCGGGAGCTCCACGTCGACGGTGGCCTTGGCCATGAGGGTGTCGTGCTGGTCGTGCAGCTCGACGGCCACCACGGCGATGTGCCGGCGCTTGCGCTCGACCCGGGTGTCGACGACCTCGCCCTGGAAGAAGGTGGCGTCGCCGGTGAAGGCCGGGCTGCGGTACTGGGCCGTCGAGTGGGTGATGCGGCCCCACTCCCCTGCCCAGCCGGCCACGTAGTCGATGATCCACGCCCCCATCGAGGCGCCGTAGCCGTACCCCCGCGGCATGCCGACGTGGCGCGCCCACCGGGGCTGGAGGTGGCCGCGGGACGGCCCGTAGTAGGCACCGTCGGTGAGCTCGGGGTTGACCCGCTCCATGCGCCGGTCACCCTCGAACCCGGCCATCTCCTTGGTGTAGCCGAGGGCCTCGGCCCGCACGGTGGTGGGGCCCTTGGCCGTCGCCCCCCACGTCGTCATGGGGAAGGCGCGCCACTCGGTGGTGAAGCTGGCCAGGCTGTGGGGGCCGAGGACGTTCTCGGCCAGCCGATCGCCCACCGCCACCGAGCCGAAGGGCCGCGGGTCGTGGCGCAGCCCCTGGATCTGGTCGATGAAGGCCAGCTTGCGCTCCTCGAGCGCGGCCAGCTCGTCGTCGGTCCACTCGGGTTCGCTCGGCTCGGAGAAGTGCTCCTTCTCCCGGGCCTGGCGGGCGCGGTAGCGGATGGCGGTCGAGCGCTGGAGCGCGACCCGCTCGCCCCGCTGGTTGATGTAGAGGGTGTCGCCCCGCTGGAAGCACGTCGGCCCCGCGAACCGGGTCTCGGTGACCCGGTAGTCGTAGGGCATGCGGTGGCAGAGGAGCTTGTCGCCCGGAAGGACCTGGGGTCCGAAGAACCACCAGTCGTCGCCCCCGAAGATGAGGTGCGAGCTGGGGATCAGCCCCACCTGGGCCGGCGAGGCGCCGTGGCTGGTGTCGCAGGCGACGGTGAAGGACTGCGGCGCCACGATCGCCCCGAAACGGCTCTCCCCCGCCCACCGCTCGTCGTAGTGGAGCGGGTTGGGGTAGTGCATGGCCTGCACCCACCGGCGGATGTCGTTGGTGGTGACGGGCTCCTTGAGCTCCCCCGGCTCGATGGGCACGCCCATGTGGCGGTCGAGGTCGGAGACGTCGAGGGCGGTGTCCTCGGCGGGCTCGGTGTCGGTGGTGGTCATGGGTCTCCGGTCGGGACGGGTGGGGCGGCGAGACGCTCCTGCACGAGGGCGAGGAGCTCGGGGTCGCGGACCTTGGTGGCGCCTCGCGTCATCGGGATCTCGCCGTCGGCGAAGAACACGACCTGCTTGGGCACCTTGTAGGGGGCGACCCGCTCGCGCAGGAACGCACGGATGTCGTCGGCGCTGGCCGTGGCGCCGTCCTTCAGCGTGATGCAGGCCACGACGAGCTGGTCGAGGCGCGGATCGGGCACCCCGATGATGCGGCTGAGCTTCACGGGCGGGCAGGCCCGCAGCTGCACCTCGAGCTCGGCGGGCGAGACGTTGGCGCCGCCCGTCTTGATCATCTCGGTGCGCCGGCCGGCGAAGTGGAGGTAGCCCTCGGCGTCGACGTGGCCGGCGTCGCCGGTGCGGAAGAAGCCGTCGGCGTCGAAGCACTCCTCGGGCGCGACGCCGAGGTAGCCCGTCATCAGCGTGGGCCCGGCGATGGCCAGCTCGCCCTCCTCGCCCACGCCGAGCGTCCGGCCGCTCTCGGGGTCGACGATGCGCACGCGGTTGCCGGGGAGCAACCGGCCCATGCTCGCCTTGGTGAGCTCCCGCGGCGTGCTCGACCAGTGGGACGCGAAGAAGGCGCACGTCTCGGTCAGGCCGTAGCCGACCGGCATCGTCCAGCCGGTGTCGCCGTGCACCGTCGGATGGCGGGCGAAGACCGACTTGCCGTACACGCAGGTGAGCGTCGAGAGGTCGGTGGCGAGCCAGTCGGGGTGCTCCGCCAGGGCGGTGGCCTGGTGCGGCAGCGGGTAGGGCTCGGTCACCCGCTCCCTGCTCATCAGGGCGAGGGCCGCACCGGGCTCGAAGACCTCCTGCACGACCCAGCAGCCGCCGGCGGCGAGCGTCGCCCCCATGGCGGTGTTGAGGCCCGCCGTCCAGAACAGCGGGAGCGCGCTCCACATCCGGGTGTCGCGGTGGCGGCCGAAGATCTGGGCCTGGACCCAGAACTGGAGGCTCGGGGCGCGGTGGCCGTGGACGATCCCCTTCGGCGCGCTGGTGGTGCCGGAGCTGAAGATCACCAGCGCGGTGTCGTCGGGGTCGGTGTCGCCGATGCGGGTGTCGAGGGCGGCGTCGTCCACCGTCGCGGCCCGGGCGAGCAGCGCGTCCCAAGACGGCGTGCCGACCACGGCGACGGCCCCGAGCGCGGGGAGATCCGCCGCCAGCGCTTCCA
>DATHEV010000796.1:0-2620 GCA_035318405.1 Iamia sp. | reverse complement strand
CAGCACCATCATCGAGGCCCGCGTCCACGCCACCTGACCCCGAAACGCAGCGAACTCGGGGGGATCCGTGACCCTGGAGGGGCACGGATCCCCCCGAGTTCGGGTGGGGGGTGGGGATGTGGGGTCGATGATCAGCGGGGGAGCCGCTCGCGGACGGTGGGGATGACGATGGCGGCGGCGACCAGGTGGGTCAGGACCAGGGTCAGCTGGGTGGCGGTGCCGTCGCCGCTGAGGATCGAGGGGATGCACGAGACGGCGGTCAGCACGACGGTGACCCGGGTGAAGGTCGACTGCGGGTGGCGGGCCCGGCGGGCCAGGACGGTGGCGAGGACCAGGCCGACCAGCACGAAGAAGACGGTGACCTGGCCGAAGCCGAAGGCGGGGATGGCCTCGCCGTCGACCTCGAGCCCGACGTCGAGGGCCGAGGCCACGGCGGCGATGGCGGTGGTGGCGCCGGCGGCGACGAGGCCGGCGACGGCGCCGGTGCGCCAGATCGGGGCGACCGACGGGCGGGTCTCGGTGGCGATGGTGGTGGGGGCGGTGGTTGCGGTCATGGTGACTCCTGAGGTTGGGACCGGCCCGGTGCCTGTCCTCACCTCTACGACGAACGGTGATCGCCCCGATCGACACGCCCGCCAAGAATTCTCAGATCTCGTGAGCCAGCGGGTCCGGTGGCGCCGGGCGGGAGGCGCGGTGACGGGCGGCGGTGGCCCGGGCGGCGTCGCCGGCCTGGTCCCACGCCGTGGCGCACCGGGCCCACGCCGCCGCCGCCTCGCCCGACCGGCTCCGGCGCTCGGCGGCCACGGCGTCCCGACCGGCGCCGACGGCATCGGCCACCGCCTGGCCGCGGTCGTCGCGGATCGGGGCGGCCGGGTCGGCGACGAGATCGACGAGCAGGGCGGCGGTCGGCACGGCGGCGGGGAGCGGGAGCCGGACCACCCCGGCCCGTGCCACGCGAACCGGGGCCGCCCCCAGCAGGACGCGGTCGGCGCGGAGGGCGACCCGCACCCACGTGTCCGGACCGGTGGCGGGCGGGACGGTGATGCGGATCTCGTCGCCCACCCGGCTGATGGTCGGGCCCGACGGCGCGGGCGCCCCCTCCGCGCTGGCCCGCCGGGCCAGGGCGCCGCCGGCCATGGCCGCCGCGCCGGGGGCCGGGGCGGCGGCCGCGGGCAGAGGCGGGGCCCCTCCGGCAGCGGCGTCCTCGGTGAGGGCCGGGCGCCGGTCGTCCCACCGCGAGCGGAGATCGCGCAGGGCGACATCGAGGGCGGCGTCGCCGGTGCGGTCGAGCACCCGGGCGACCAGGGCGACGGCGGCGGCGCGCCGAGCCGGACCGGCCCGATCGAGCACCGCCGGGCTGTCGGGGTCGGCCGCCACCTCCCACAGGGCGGCGCGGGCGGTGTCCCCCAGGCTCGGGAGGAGGTCGGTGGCGGCGAGGGCGGCCGCCCCCAGGTCGAGCGTGGCCACGGCCCGGGCCGCCGGGGCCAGGTGGTCGACGGCCACCACGTCGGCCCGCACCGCCAGCCGGCGCAGGCGGGTCACGGCGTCGGCCGGGGCGGGACCGGTGAGCGCAGCGAGGAGGGCCCGGCCGTCGGCGTCGGGCTCGGGATCGGCCACGATGCGGGCCCGGACGACGGTGTCGGGCTGGGCGGTGTCGACGACGACCCGCGTGGTGGCGGTCTCGACCACCACCACCCCGGCCGGGCCCGGGGCCGGCCCCACCAGGTCGATCGTCCCGTCCTCGGCCGATCGCCGGACGCTCAGCTCAGCCACGGTCCACCCCCCGACCCGGAACCGCTTCCGGCGCGGTGGTGCGCCGCCGGTGACCCACCAGCGCGCCGGTAGGTCGACCTGTCGGTTCTGGGTCCGCTGGTGCGTGGGTCGGGCGTCGGTCCGGTTCCGGCGCGGTGGTGTGCCGTTGGTGACCCGCCAGCGCGCGGGAACGGATCTGGTCTGGTTCTGGCGCGGTGGTGCGCCGTTGGTGACCCAGCAGCGCGCAGGAAGGGATCCGATCCGGTTCCGGCGCGATCGTGCGTCGCCGGTGACCCACCAGCGCGCCGGAAGGTCGACCGGCGCTCAGTCATGGTGGCCTCCGAGGGCGACGGTGACGGCGGTGCGGAGACGCTGGTCGACCTGGCGGCCGGCCCGGCTGCGGCGCTGGCGGGCGGCGGCATCGTCGGGGGCGACCCAGAGGCGGTCGCCGTCGACGAACCACAGCCCGGCCCACCCGGCGGCCTGCGCCGGGGTGGCGCCTCGCTGGGGGCGGGGCACGTCGTCGGCCAGCACCACCGGCTCGGCCAGCAGGACCACGGCGGCGAGGGCGGCCGCGGCGGCGACCGGGGCCTCGTCCAGCTCGGCGTGGAGCACCCGCCGGGCGGCGGGGAGCCAGGTCGGATCCTCGTCGAGGACCGTGTCGCCGTCGGCCCGGGCGGCACCGATGTCGGCGTCGGGCTGCTCGGGACGCCGCGCCGCGGCCCGATAGGCGTCGATGGCGGTGTTGCCCAGCGCCCGGCGGGCGTAGCGGATCAGGCCGCGCCCGTCGTCGCCCTCGGCGACCGGTGCGATCCGGTCCCGGAAGGTCCGCCACAGGCGGAGGGCGGTCTCGGCCAGCAGGTCGTCG
>DATHEV010000795.1:0-2262 GCA_035318405.1 Iamia sp. | reverse complement strand
GCGGCGCCGCCTCGTGCTGGCCGCCGTCCTCTTCGCCCTGACCGCCGTGGTCGCCTCGGTGTCCGGCCTCAACGTGGCCCTGGGCCAGCTGGCCGCCGACCTCGGCGCCGGCCAGGGCGACCTGCTCTGGGTCGTCAACGGCTACACCATCGCCCTCGCCGCCCTGCTGCTCCCGATCGGGGCCATCGGCGACCGCTGGGGCCGCCGGCCCGTGCTGCTCGGCGGGCTCGGCCTGTTCCTGGCCGCGGCGGCGGCGTCGACCTTCGCCACCACCGTCGGCCAGCTCGTCGTGCTCCGCATCGTCGGCGGCGTGGGAGCGGCCATGATCATGCCGGTCACCCTGTCGGTCATCACCTCGACGTTCCCCGAGGAGGAGCGGGACCGGGCCATCGGCATGTGGGCCGGCTTCGCCGGGGCCGGCGGCATCCTCGGCCTGGTGGCGTCGTCGATCGTGGTCGACAACTTCACCTGGCCATGGGTCTTCGCCGCCCCGCTGCTGCTGGGCGCGACCGCCCTCGTCCTCTCCGTCCTGTACGTCCCCTCGTCCCGGGAGCACACCGAAGGGCGCTTCGACCTGGTCGGGTCGATCCTCTCCGCCGTCGCCGTCGGCACTCTGGTCATGGGCATCCACGAGGGCCCCGAGGCGGGGTGGACCGAGCCGATCACCGTCGTCAGCCTCGCCCTCGCCCTGGCCACCGGTGCCGCCTTCGCCTGGTGGGAGCTGCGCCAGGATCACCCCCTGCTCCAGCTGCGCCTCTTCCGCAACCGCACCCTGGCGGGGGGCTCGGTCGGCCTGCTCGGCATCTTCGGCCTGCTGGGCGCCCTGTTCCTGGTGCTGATCCAGTTCTTGCAAGCGGTCCTCGGCTACTCCGCCGTCGGCGCCGCCGTCAGCCTGCTGCCCATCGCCGCCGTGATGATGCCGTTGTCGAGCGTCGCCCCCCGGATCGCCCGGCGGGTCGGCCTGCGCACGATGATCGGCGGCGGCGCCCTCGCCATCGCCGGCGGCATGGCGCTGATGGGCCTCATGGCGAGCACCGACGGCGGGTACATGACGGTCGCCCCCGGCATGCTGCTGGTGGCCGTCGGCCTCGGCCTGGCCATGACGTCGGGCACCACCGCCATCACCGGCTCGCTCCCGGTCGAGGACCAGGGCGTCGCCTCGGCCCTCAACGACACCGTTCGGGAGCTGGGCACCGCCATCGGCGTGGCCCTCATCGGCAGCGTCCTGAGCGCGACCTACTCGTCCTCGGTCGCCGACGCCACCGCCGGCCTACCCCCCGAGGGGGCCCACGCGGTCACCGACGGCATCGGCGGCGCCGTCGCCGTCTCCGGCCAGATGGGCCCGCAGGGCAATGGCCTGCTCGACGCCGCCCGCGGCGCCTTCGTCGACGGCTGGACCGCCTCGATGTGGCTCAGCGCCGGCCTGGCCCTGGCCATCGCCGCCTTCGCCTTCGCCTGGATGCCGGGCCGGAAGACCGAGGGCGAGGACCTCGTCCTCGAGACCGACGACCTCGACGACGAGCTCGACCAGCTCGTCGCCGGCGCCCTCGTCGACTGACGAACCCCCACCCCCACCCCTCCCCGAACTCGGTGGGGTAGGTGACGCGTTTCGGTCGCTTACCCCACCGAGTTCGCCGCGTCGGGGTGGATGACGGGCTCGTAGCCGGCGGCCAGGACGGCCACCGTCGACGGGGGGGTGAGCACGATCGCCCGGCCGGTCCGGGGCCGGGCGATCGGCGCGCCGTAGGCCGCGGCGGTGGGCCGCCACGGCACCAGCCGGTCCTCGAGCACCAGGTGGGGTGTGTCCTCGACCAGGGCGAAGGTGCCGGAGGGGAGCCCGGACCAGGCGAGCCGGTGCACCCGCTTCCCCCGGTCGGGGCCGACCCGCTCGTCGTGGAGCACCCGATCGACGGGGTCGACCTTCGGTCGCTCGCCGGTGGCCGCCTCCCACCCGTCCATCCAGCGGACGAAGTCGGCGTGGCGGCACAGGGCGCACGGTCGGTGCCCGGCGGCCAGGGCCACGGCCTCGTCCCAGAAGAACAGCGGCGTCCAGCGGTCCGGCTCCCACAGCGGCGCCCGCCAGTCCTTGTAGGTCAGGGCGCAGGTGATCCACCGCCGCACCTGCCACGGCCGGACCACCTCGTGGCCCCGGTGGATGCTCCCCCGGTTGCCGAGGAACAGGCCCCGCTGGTCGATCGTCTCGATCGCGCCCGTCGGCGTCACCCGGTTCCGTTCGGTCATGACCGCATCTCCCTTCCAAAC
>DATHEV010000794.1:0-7843 GCA_035318405.1 Iamia sp. | reverse complement strand
CCGTAGTCGCCGGACGCGACGGCGGCGCACACCGCGGCGCGGGCGGCCTCCTTGGCGTCGGGGGCGGTGGCGTCCTCGAGGTCGAAGATGATCGCGTCGGCGGGGAGGCCCTTGGCCTTCTCGAGGGCCCGCTCGTTGGCGCCCGGCATGTAGAGGACGGAGCGGCGGGGTCGGAGGTCGGCCGGCGTGTCAGCCATGTCAGGCCTCCTCGATCGCGGCGTAGGCCTTGGCGAGCTCGGGGTCGCGGGCGGCGAGCTGGTCGGCCAGCGCCAGCATCACCTTGCACTGCTTCACCGAGGCGTCGTCCTCCATCTTCCCGTTGAGCATCACCGCGCCGGTGCCGTCGCCCATGGCCTCGATGACCTCGCGGGCGTGGGCCACGTCGGCCGGGTCGGGGGAGAAGACCTTCCTGGCGATGTCGATCTGGACCGGGTGGAGGCTCCAGGCGCCGACGCAGCCGAGGAGGAAGGCGTTCCGGAACTGGTCCTCGCAGGCGACGACGTCCTTGATGTCGCCGAAGGGGCCGTAGTACGGGAGGATCCCGTTGGCGGCGCAGGCGTCGACCATGCGGGCGACGGTGTAGTGCCAGAGGTCCTGCTGGTAGGTGGCCCGTCCCACGGTGAGGTCGTCGCCGGTCGGGTCCTGGCGGACGAGGTAGCCGGGGTGGCCGCCGCCGACGCGGGTCGTCTTCATCCGTCGGTTGGCGGCCAGATCGGCCGGGCCCAGCGACAGGCCCTGCATGCGGGGGCTGGCGGCACAGATCTCCTCGACGTTGGCCACGCCCTGGGCCGTCTCGAGGATGGCGTGCACCAGGAGGGGCGACGTCAGCCCGGCCTTGGCCTCGAGCTGGGCGAGGAGGCGGTCGACGTAGTGGATGTCCTCGGGCCCCTCGACCTTGGGGATCATGATCACGTCGAGCTTGTCGCCGACCTCGCCGACGAGCGTGGTGAGGTCGTCGAGCGCCCACGGCGAGTCGAGGCTGTTGACCCGGGTCCACAGCTGCGCCTCGCCCAGGTCGACCGTCTGGGCCACCTTCACCAGCCCGGCCCGGGCGTTCTCCTTCTCCGACGCCGGGATGGCGTCCTCGAGGTTGCCCAGGACGACGTCCGCCTTGGCCGCGATGTCGGGCAGCTTGGCCACCACCTTGTCCAGGTGGGGCGGGAAGAAGTGGATCATCCGCGACGGCCGGACGGGGATCTCCCGGACCGGGTCCGGGGCCCCGACGGCGAGGGGGCGGAAGAAGTCCTTGGGGCTGCGCACGGGTGTCTCCTGGGAGGCGGTCAGCGTCAGCGGGAACCTAGGACCTCCCGGGTGATCCCAGCGAGACGGGGCAGGGGCGGTCGGCGGTACGGTCAGCCGCGTCGACGCAGGAGGTCTCCCATGGCAGCGCTCACCGGTCACGAGGCGGAGGTGGTGGACGCCGTCCCCACCGGGCTGTTCATCGGCGGGTCGTGGAGGGAGACCGAGGGCGGGATCGATGTCGAGGACCCGTCGACCGAGGAGATGATCGCCACCGTCGCCGACGCCACGCCCGACGACGGCCAGGATGCCCTCGCCGCCGCCGTGGCCGTGCAGTCCGAGTGGGCCGCCACCGGGCCGCGCGAGCGGGGCGAGATCCTGCGCCGGGCGTGGGAGCTCATCACCGCCCAGGCCGACGACCTCGCCCTGCTGATGACGCTCGAGAACGGCAAGGCCCTCAAGGACGCCAAGGCCGAGGTCGCCTACGGGGCCGAGTTCTTCCGGTGGTTCAGCGAGGAGGCGGTGCGCATCTCGGGCCGCTGGTCGGTGGCGCCCGCCGGCGACACCCGGCTGCTCACCATGCGCCAGCCCGTCGGGCCCTGCCTGTTCATCACCCCCTGGAACTTCCCACTGGCCATGGGCACCCGAAAGATCGGGCCGGCCATCGCCGCCGGCTGCACGATGGTGGTGAAGCCGGCCCGCTCGACCCCGCTCACCATGCTGCGCCTGGCCGAGATCCTCACCGAGGCGGGCCTGCCCGACGGCGTGCTCAACGTCATCACCACGTCGTCCACCGGCAAGGTCGTCGAGCCGCTGATCCGCGACAACCGGTTGCGGAAGCTCAGCTTCACCGGCTCGACCGAGGTGGGCCAGCAGCTCGTCGAGCAGTCGGCCGAGCAGCTGCTCCGCCTCTCGATGGAGCTGGGCGGCAACGCCCCCTTCGTCGTGTTCGGCGACGCCGACGTCGAGGCGGCGGTCGACGGGGCCATGATCGCCAAGATGCGCAACGGCGGCGAGGCCTGCACCGCCGCCAACCGCTTCCTCGTCCACGAGTCGATCGCCGAGGACTTCACCGCCGCCCTGGCCGAGCGGATGGGCGCCCTGAAGGTCGGGCGGGGGAGTGGCGAGGGCGTCGACGTCGGCCCGCTGGTCGACCGGCCCACCCTGGACAAGGTCACCGAGCTGGTCGACGACGCCAGCCGGCGGGGCGCGGACGTCCGCACCGGCGGCGCCCGCCTGGGCGACCGGGGCTACTTCTTCGCCCCGACCGTGCTGGCCGAGGTGCCGGTCGACGCCCGCATCCTCCAGGAGGAGGTGTTCGGCCCGGTCGCCCCCGTCACCACCTTCGCCACCGACGACGAGGCCGTCGCCGCCGCCAACGACACGCCGTTCGGCCTGGTCTCCTACGTGTACACCAACGACCTGACCCGGGCGGTGAAGATCTGCGAGCGGCTGGAGACGGGGATGATCGGCCTCAACCAGGGGATCGTCTCCAACCCGGCGGCCCCCTTCGGCGGCGTGAAGCACTCCGGCTTCGGCCGCGAGGGCGGCCCCGAGGGCATCGACGAGTACCTCGAGACCAAGTACATCGGCATCAAGCTCTGAGGCACGCGGCGTGATGGACGTGCGCGGGCTCCACGACCTCTGGGCCGGGCTCACCCAGCGCGGGACCCCGCGCGAGCCGCGCCCGCTGCCGACGCGCCCGCTGCTCGACACGCTTGGGTTGGGCCTGGAGCAGACGATGACGCACCTCCAGGGCGAGCGGCCCGACTGGGACGCGTTCGTCGCCTGGATCGTGGCCACTGCGGGGGAGCCTGACCCCGACCGGGTGACCCGCTGGCACGCGTGGTGCGACGGGCGGCCGGTGCCGCCGGTCGAGGCCGAGCGGCAGGCCGCGGTGCTCGCCGCCGACCCGGTGCTCGATGCCGCCGACCTGGCGACGTGGGACCGCGACGGCGTGGTCGTGCTGGAGGGTGCGATCACCCGCGCCGAGGCGGCGGCCATCGCCGACCACCTGTGGGCGACGATCGCCGCCGACCCCGCCGATCCGTCCACCTGGTCGCACGTCCGCGGCAACGGGATCATGGTCCAGCACTTCCAGCACCCGGCGATGGACGTGCCCCGGCGGTCGGCGCGCCTGGCCCGGGCCTTCGCCCAGCTGTACGGCCACGCCGACCTGGTCACCTCGATCGACCGGCTGAGCTTCAACCCGCCGGTCGGGGGCGCATACACCTTTCCCGGTCCCCACCTGCACTGGGACGACAGCCTGGTCGCGCCGATGCGCTTCGAGACCGGGGGGATCCTCTACCTGACCGACACCGCCGCCGACCAGGGCGCGCTCCAGGTCGTCCCGGGGTTCCACCACCGGCTCGCCGACGGCTGGCTGGACGGGCTGGCCGGCGCCGATCCGCGGATGGTCGACCTGTCCGCCGAGGCGGTCACCGTGCCGGCGGCCGCCGGCGATCTGGTGATCTGGCGGCAGGAGATCCCCCACGGCGCCAGCGCCAACCGCACGGACCGGCCTCGCCTCGCCCAGTACGTCACCCAGTACCCGATGCGCGGGCCCGACCTTCGAGAGTGGCTCTGAGGAGGATTGTGCAGGGGGTGTGACGAAACCCCCGGGGTGTCGCACCACTGCCTTCGTCGCACCACCACGGCCGTGCTCCTCGCCGTCGCCGCCGTCACCGGGACGTTCACCGCCGCGCCGCCCGCGCCGGCGGCGACCACCACGGTCGACATCTACTCCTTCGCCGGCGGCTGCTACGGCCTGCGCGACGCCACCACCGGGAAGTACGTCCGGCTCGACGCCCTCGGCGCCACCGTGTCGTCGGACAAGCCGGCGGCGACGCCGTTCCGCATGCAGGCGACGGCGCTCGGCCGCTACCTGTTCTTCGGGCCGGGTGGGCAGATGCCCCAGGCCGGCCTGCTCGACACCGTGACGACGACCACGACGCCGGGGCCGCCGGCCGACTGGACCATCCGGGCATCGGCCGGGAAGGTCTCGTTCCGGAACCTGTCGTCGGGCCGGGGGCTGACCGTGACGGCCGGGCGTCTGGCCCAGGCGTCGACCGCCGCCGTCCGGTGGCAGCTCGTCGCCGTGGGCGGCTGTGCCGCCTTCCCGGACATCGCCGTGGGGATGACCGGCGCGCCCATCAAGGGCACGAGCCCGACGGCCCGGGTGAAGGGCTTCCTCGACGCCCACACGCACCTGGGCGCCTTCCGCTTCCTCGGTGGGAGCTTCCACTGCGGCCGGCCCTGGAGCCCCTACGGCGTCACCGTGGCCATGGAGGACTGCCCCGACCACCAGGGCGATGGCGTCGGCGCCGTGGCCGAGAACTTCTTCACCACCGGCACGCCCGTCGGCACCCACGAGTCCGACGGCTGGCCGACCTTCGGGGGTTGGCCGCGGGCCGACTCGCTGACCCACGAGGGCACCTACTGGCGCTGGATCGAGCGGGCCTGGCGGGGCGGGCTCCGCATCATGGTCAACGACCTGGTCGAGAACCGGTCGCTGTGCGAGATCTACCCGCTCAAGGCGGGGACGAGCTGCAACGAGATGGACAGCGTCCGGCTCCAGGCCGCCGACATGTTCGCCCTCCAGGACTACATCGACGCCCAGTTCAAGGGCCCCGGCAAGGGGTTCTTCCGGATCGTCAAGAGCTCGGCCGAGGCCCGGCGGGTCATCAACGACGGGAAGCTGGCCGTCGTCCTCGGCGTCGAGGTCTCCGAGGTCCTCGACTGCGGGCGCACCGGCGCCACGGCCCACTGCGACCGGGCCGGCATCACCGCTGGGCTCGACGAGCTCCGCGCCCTGGGCGTGCGCTCGCTGTTCCCGGTCCACAAGTTCGACAACGCCCTGGGCGGCACCGCCTACGACGACGACGCCACCGGCCTGCTGGTCAACGTGGGCAACAAGTACGCCACCGGCGAGTGGTGGCAGCCCGAGCCGTGCGCTCCCGGTGCGACCGAGTCCGACAACACGCCCACCAACCTGAACGGGAACCAGGAGGTGCTGGCCGCCGTGCTGGGCGAGAGCGTGCGCCCGCTCCTGGGCGGCGACCTGCCCGCCTATCCCATGGGACCGCTGTGCAACCCCCGCGGCCTGACCGACCTGGGTCGCTACACGATCCGGGCCATGGCCGACCGCGGGATGATCGTCGAGACCGACCACCTGAGCGTGAAGGCCCGGTCCGAGGCCCTCGACATCCTCGAGCAGCGGCGCTACGCCGGCCTGATCAGCAGCCACGGCTGGGGCGACGGCGTCAGCCAGGAGCGCCTCCAGGACATGGGCGGCGTGGTGGCGCCCTACGCCGAGACCTCGACCGACTACGCCGAGGCCTGGCGTCAGGCCCGCGCCACCCGGGCGGCCGGCCTGTTCGGCATCGGCTACGGCACCGACACCAACGGCCTCGGCCGCCAGGCCGGTGTCCGCGAGGGCAATGCCGCCAACCCGGTCACGTACCCCTTCCGGACCTTCGACGGCGGCACCGTGGTCGACCGCAACGTCTCGGGCTCGCGGGTGTGGGACGTCAACCTCGACGGTGCCGCCCACTACGGCCTGTTCCCCGACTGGGTCGAGGACCTGCGGGTCATCGCCGGGCCCCAGATCGTCGCCGACATGGCCAACGGCGCCGAGGCCTACCTCCAGATGTGGGCCAAGGCCGAGCGCTCCGCCGCCCGCTGACGGCCCCCACCCCCGAACTCGGTGGGATAGGTGACCGTTTCGCGTCACCTACCCCACCGAGTTCCGTTCATCGGGTGTTCACCGGGGTGGGCCAGACTGGCGCGGTGGGGATCGATGACGAGCTGGTGCAGGGCTTCCGGGCGCGGGGCTGGGCGCTGACTCCGACCCTCGGGCCGGACGAGGCGATCGAGCTGGTGGGCTGGGTCGACGAGGTGGCGGCCTGGCCCGACGACGGCGAGTGGATGCACCACCGCGAGCTGACCGACCGCGGACCGGCCCTGTGCCGGACCGAGAACTTCGTCCCCTTCCACCCCGGCCTCCGGGCCCTGCTCACCACCGGCCCGATGCTGGAGGTGGCCAGCGCCCTGCTGGGCGAGCCCGCCGTGCTCTACAAGGAGAAGGTCAACTACAAGCTGGTCGGCGGGGCCGGCTACTCGCCCCACCAGGACGCCCCGGCCTACCCGTTCCTCGACCAGCACGTCTCCTGCATGGTCGCCGTCGACGAGGCCACCGAGGCGAACGGCTGCCTCGAGGTCGTCGCCGGCGCCCACCACGACCTGCTGCCCATGGACGACAAGGGCTGCGTCCACCCCGACGTCGTGGCCGAGATGACGTGGGAGCCGGTGCCCATCCCGGCCGGCTCGACCCTCTGGTTCCACTCCCGCACGCCGCACCGCAGCGGGGCCAACCGCTCCGAGCGGCCGCGGCGGGCGCTGTACCCGACCTACAACGCCCGGTCCGAGGGCGACCTGCGTGACGCCTACTACGCCGAGAAGCGGGCGCAGTTCGCGACCGGCCCGTCGCGGGTCTCGCTGATCGGCGACTTCGAGGGGAAGATGGTGTGAGCGAGCGGAGCGAGCGAACCAGACAGCACGGGAGGTCTGACGGCGGAGCTTGCGGAGCCGTCAGTGCTCATCGGTGCCGCATGGCGACGAGGCAGCTCGTCGTCGCCCACTTCCCCACGACGGGGCGCCGATGAGGCCGCCCGCTCGCGACCTCGACGAGGTCCTCGCCCTCTACGAGCGCTGGGGCATCCAGCACTACGACGAGCACCTCAGCCAGCTCGCCCATGCCGCCCAGGTGGCGGGCTGGGCCGTGCACGAGGGCGACGACGATGCCGCCGTGGCCGCCGCCCTGCTCCACGACGTGGGCCACCTGCTGGTGATGGAGGACCGCGCCGACGGCGTCCCGGTCACCGACGAGGACATGGTCCACGAGCGGATCGGGGCCCGCTACCTGGCCGCCCTCTACCCGGCGGCGGTCACGGGCCCGATCGCCCTCCACGTCCAGGCCAAGCGGTACCGCTGCGCCGTCGACCCGACCGCGGTCGACCGCCTGTCGGCCGGCTCGCAGCTCAGCCTCCGTCTCCAGGGCGGCCCCATGACCCCGGCCGAGGTGGCCCGCTTCGAGGCCATGCCGGCCCATGCCGCCGCCGTCACCCTCCGCCGCCGCGACGACGCCGGCAAGGTCCTCGGTGCCGAGGTCGCCCCCTTCGCCACCTACGAACCGCTCCTCCGCCGCACCCTCCGCCCCTCCTGATCCGAGCTGGCGATCAGATCCGGCGGGAAGCCGCCGGATCTGATCGCCGGTTCGCATAGGTTCCGGGGGTGACACGTGAGCTGCCGGAGATGCCTGCCGGGTTGTGGGAGGAGCAGGCGGCCTGGTGGCAGGAGGGGTTCACCGACGGCGCCGACGAGGAGTACGTCGAGCAGATCATGCCGCTGGCCGCCCGCTGGCTCGACGGGGCCGAGCGGGTGCTCGACGTGGGCACGGGCGAGGGCCAGGTCGCCCGCCAGGCCGTCGCCCGGGGGGCGTCCACCGTGGTGGGCATCGACCCGACCCGGGCCCAGATCGCCGAGGCCGCGGCCCGCGGCGGCGGTCCGGCCTACGCCCTCGGGGGCGCCCACGCCCTGCCCTTCG
>DATHEV010000793.1:0-2764 GCA_035318405.1 Iamia sp. | reverse complement strand
GTCGCCAGGGCCTTGCCCAGGAGGTAGCTGTCGCGGGTGAGGGGGGACGCGAGGTAGAGGCCGAGCATCCCCGTGCGGCGGTCGGTGCAGAGGATCTCCGGGCTGACGAACGAGACGAACAGGAGGACGGCGGCCTGGATGAAGGGGAAGTACTCGCCGAAGCTCGGCAGCTCGAAGCCGGCGTCCAGGTTCTCCTCGGGGATCAGGGCCACGATGCCGATGAACACGATGGCCGGGACGTAGGAGATGCCGACCGCCGCCAGGGGCAGGACCTTGGCCCACGCCGACCGGCGGATGCCCAGGGCCCGCTGGACGCTCTGGCGCCACACCGTCACCACCGACCCGCGGACGCCGGTCCGGGGGCCCCGGTAGGGCCGGTACCCGCGGTCGAGGATCCGGGCGCGCGGGGCGGCCGGGTCGCCCGGTGCTGCCGGGTCGCCCGGTACGGCGGCGTCGCTCATCGCCAGCCCTCCTCGGTCGCGGCCTGGCCTCCGACGAGGCCGGACGACAGGAAGACCTCCTCCAGCGAGCGGCGGCGGGGCTCGAGCCGGCGGACCGGGAGGCCGACGTGGGCCAGGCCGTCGCGGACGACGTCGAAGACCTCGTCGCCGCCGGCCACGAACAGGCGGTCGCCGGTGACCTCGACGGCGTACCCGCGCTCCTCCAGCCCGGTGACCAGGGCCTTGGGATCGCCCACCACGTGGACCACGACCCCGCCGGAGCTGGACGCCTGGAGGTCGGCGAGGCTGCCGCTGCCGACCACCCGGCCGGCGTGGAGGATGACGGCGCCGTCGGCCACCCGCTCGACCTCGTCGAGGACGTGGCTGGAGAGGACGACGTGGATGCCGAACTCGCTGCCGACCCGGCGGATGAGGGCGAGCATGTCGTCGCGCTGGACCGGGTCGAGGCCCTCGGTGGGCTCGTCGAGCAGCACCAGCACCGGGTCGTGGACGATGGCCTGGGCCAGCTTCACCCGCTGGCGCTGGCCGGTGGACATGGTGCCGAGCGGACGGGTCCGCTCCTCGCCCAGCCCCAGCTGCCAGAGGACGTCGGAGGCCCGGCCGGTGGCCTCCCGGCGGGGGAGGCCGTGGAGCTCGCCCACGTGGCGGACGAAGTCGACCGCCTTCACGTCGGGCGGGAGCGAGTGGTGCTCGGGGGAGTAGCCGACGCGGGCGCGGACCTCGGGCCCGGCCCGGGTGGGGTCGAGACCCAGCACCTCGATGGCGCCCTCGTCGGGGGCGTGGAGGCCGAGGAGCAGGCCCAGCAGCGTCGTCTTGCCCGAGCCGTTGGCACCCAGCAGCCCGGTGACGCCGGGGCCGATCTCGACGTCGGTGCCGGCCAGGGCGAGGGTGCGGCCCCAGCGCTTCACCACGCCACGGGTGCGCACCACCACGGTGTCGGGGTCGGCCGCCGGGCTGCGGGGACCGGCGGGGGCGGCGACGGGCACGGGGGGACCATAGGGGGCCCGACCCCCTGCGTCCGACGCGGCCAGGGGCGGGTGATCAGACGGTGCGGACCCGTCCCGGTGCGGCCGCTCGACCGCCCAGGGCGGCGAGAGCCACACGGGCGGTGGGATCGTCGACGTCGAAGGCCTCGGCCACCTCCCACGGCTCGACGTGGAGGCCGAGCTCCTCGCGCTGCTCGAGGAGGTGCCGGAGGGCCGCCGGTGGGACGAGCCGCCGGGCCACCTCGCGGATCACGTCGGCCTCGTCGCGGGCCACGATGGCGTCGAGCGCGGCGGGCAGGCCGGGCGCATCGCAGCCCCCACCCCGCTCCTCGTGCACCAGCTCGTGGGCCAGGGCCACCCGCCGTGAGCGTCGATCGAGGTCCGGATCGAGGACCACGACGGCCAACCCGGGGCCCATGACGAGCATGGCGCCGCCGAGGAGGGCGGCCACCGGGTCGATGCGCAGCTGGACGTGGGGGCGGGACCGGAGGGCGGCCCACGGGTTCCACCGGTCGTCGGGCCCCCACTCGGCGGCGGGCGGCCGGAGTGGCTCCGAGGGCGAGTGCGGGCGCGCCGCCGGGACCGTCGCCGGACCGGCTGCGCCACCCATGACCCGGACCGTCAGCTGCTGCCGGCGCCGTCGCGCAGGCCGCGGACGTAGGCCTCGAGCCGGTCCATCTGTGCTGGTGTGAGGTCTCTGATGCGCCGATCGAGGGCGGCGACGCGCAGCTCCATGGCCTCGTCGAGGGTCTTGGGCTCGGCCCGGGCGACGAGGGCGGCGGAGAGATCGGTGGGCTCCATCCCGAGCGCCTCGGCCAGCGCCGGCAGCAGCTTCACCCGCGGCTGGGTCTCGCCCGTGAGCCACTTCGACACCGTCTGCTGGCTGACCCCGAGCTGCTCCGCCAACGCCGCCTGGCTGAGCCGCAGGCCCCGCAGCTCGGTGCGGAGGCGGTCGGCGAAGAGGGAGCGGTCGGGCACGGGCACCGTCGCAGTGTTCCACGCCTGCCAGGGGTGAACCGTCAGATCTGCGGGAATGTCGAGCGATCGACCCGAACAACGGGTGTCGGCACCCGTTGCAAGAGGGTACGGTGGGGTCCGGCTGCACCACGGAACCCACCGACCCCTCGAAGGATGCCACGATGCAACCGACCGTTCCTGCCGCCCCGCGGGTGCCCCTGCACGAATGGGGCGCTCGCGTGGCCCGGGCGCGGCGCGCCCTGGGCCTGAGCCAGTCGGAGCTGGCCTCCGCCAGCGCCGTCACCCAGCAGACCATCAGCAAGGTCGAGCGGGGCACCGTCTGCCCGCACGACACCCTGA
>DATHEV010000792.1:0-2534 GCA_035318405.1 Iamia sp. | reverse complement strand
GTCCAGTCGAGCTCCGGGTGGACCATGCCGACGGGGGCGTCCCGGCGCAGGTCGTGGTCGACGCCCGAGCCGCGCAGGTTGGCGCCCGAGAGGCCGTAGCTCATGGCCACGTCGGCGGGGATGACGCCGATGCCCCGGGTGCGGGCCTGGAAGATCTCGTTGCCGGTGACGAGGTCGTCGATCTCGTCGCAGAACTCGCGGACCTTGGCCATCGCCACCTTGGTGTCGGCGATCCAGCCCTTGGGCAGGTCGTCCTTCAGCCCACCGATGCGGTCGAAGTTGGGGTGGAAGCGGCCACCGGTGACCGCCTCGATCTGGTTGAGCACGTACTCCCGGTCGCGGAAGCCGTAGAAGGCCGCCGTCTGCCCGCCGAGCTGGAGGGCGGTGTCGCCGGCGAACAGCACCAGGTTGGCGATGCGGCTCATCTCGAACAGGGCGGTGCGGATCCACTGGGCGCGGGGCGGGGCCTCGACGTCCATGAGCCGCTCGGCGGCCAGGATGAACGGCACCTCGTTGGCGAAGCTGCCCAGCCAGTCGATGCGGTTGATCAGCGTGGTGACCTGCGGATAGGTCCGCACCTCGGAGAGCTTCTCGTAGCCCCGGTGCATGTAGCCGGCGACGGGCTCGGCCGAGATGACCTGCTCGGCGTCGAGCTTGGCCACGATGCGCAGCGTCCCGTGGGTGGCGGGGTGCTGGGGCCCGAGGTTGATCGTCATCCCCTCGGTCTCGAGCTCGAAGTTGATCCGGGCGTCGGCGGCCTGGGCGGCCACGTAGCGGGCCTGCTCGCGGTCGAGGGCTGCGGTCATGCGTCGGCTCCCTCAGTGGTCTCGGCGGGGGTCTCTTCCTCGTCCTCGGCCGGCATCGGCTCGACGTCGATGATCCCGGGCCAGGGCTTCACGATGCGGGCGATGAGGGGGAAGTCCTTGCGCATCGGGTTCCCCTCGAAGTCACCCGGCAGGTACATGTGGCGCAGGCCCGGGTGGCCCTCGAAGGTGAGGCCGAACATCTCCCAGCACTCGCGCTCGTGCCAGTCGGCCCCGTCGTAGGTGGGCACCCAGCTGGGCATCGTGAGGTCGTCGCCGACGTCGGCCTTGATGATGATGTCGGTGCCCTCGGACACGTTCACGACCCGGGCGAACACCTGGAAGCGGGTGTCGCCGCCGGCCACGCCAGTGACGATCGTGGGGTCGACCTCCTTGGGGGGCGACATCCCGTCGTCCTCGTAGCGGCCGTAGGGCGAGGGGAGCCAGTCGATGGCCGACAGGAAGTCGAACCAGCGCATGCCCAGGTGGTCGCGGGCGACCTGGCCGGCGGTGCGCCAGGCGTCGGCCGTGACCCGCACCCAGAGGGTGTGGCCCACGGTGATGTGCGAGTCGACGACGGCGTCGCCGAGCTCGGCCGCGAAGCGGTCCCGGAGGGCCTCCCGCGGCTCGTCACGAGGCTCCTCGGGGGCCGCCTCGTCTTCGGTGGGGGCGTCGGTGTCAGGTGACAACGATCGGTTCCCCCTTCCAGCGCTCGGCCGGATCTTCGGTGCGGATGCGCTCCTGGAGGAGCACGATGCCCTCGAGCAGCGCCTCGGGACGGGGCGGGCAGCCGGGGACGTACACGTCGACGGGGATGATCTGGTCGACGCCCTTGGTCACCGAGTAGCTGTCCCAGTAGGGGCCGCCGCAGTTGGCGCAGCTGCCCATCGAGATCACGTACTTGGGGTCGGGCATCTGCTCGTACAGCCGGCGGACGGCCGGCGCCATCTTGTCGGTGACGGTGCCGGAGATGACGACGAGGTCGGCCTGGCGGGGCGAGGCCGGGAACGGGATCACGCCGAGGCGCATCACGTCGAAGCGGGGGGAGGCGAAGGCGGCACCCATCTCGATGGCACAGCACGCCAGCCCCCACTGGTACACCCAGAGGGAGTACTTGCGGGAGATGTTGAGGAGCGCCGTCAGGGGCTTGGGCGACTTGCCGCTCTCGATGAGCCCCATCAGCGAGCCGACACGATGGTGTGGATCAGATCCATCTCAAGACCTTCTTGCGCCAGGCGTAGAGCAGGCCCAGGGCCAGCACCGCGATGAAGACGGACATCTCGACGACGCCGAAGGTGCCGTAGGCCTCCAGCCGGGTGGCCCAGGGGAAGATGAAGACGGCTTCGACGTCGAACATCACGAAGAGGAGGGCAAAGATGTAGTACCGGATCTCCGCCTGGGTCCAGCCCTCGCCGACGGGGTCGACGCCGCTCTCGTAGGCGATCAGCTTCTCGGGCCGAGGCCGCTTCGGGCGGAGGAAGGAGCCGAGGCCCAGCACCGCACCCACGAGTCCGACCGCGACGCATCCGAAGATGAACACGGTGAGGTAGGAGCGGAGGAAGTCCGACACGACCGGGAATCTAGTGAGCCCCTTCACGATGGGCCAAAGGGGGCCGGGATCCCCGTCCCACCCTCGGTCCGCCCTGGTCCGGGCCGCTTCCCACCCCTGGTCGCGGGGATGGCGCGATGTCGCGCCGGTCGACCTTCCTGCGCGGTCGGGGGCCTCCCGTG
>DATHEV010000791.1:0-10892 GCA_035318405.1 Iamia sp. | reverse complement strand
CGGGCCGTCAGCTCGCGCTCCTGGCCCGATCCGCCCGATCCGCCGGAGCTGCCCGACCCCTCGCCGTCGGTGAGCACCCGCCCGCCCGAGACGGCGATGGCCAGGGCCACGGCGCCCCGGACGCCGTCCCGGACCCGGTCGAGCGGCTCGCTGGCCCCGGGCTTCGAGCCGTTGCGACCGCTCACGACGGCCACGAAGCAGGACACGGCCCAGGCCACCAGGCCGACGACGACAGCCCCCACCAGGACGGCCCCCAGCGGCTTCTCGACGAGCTCGGAGAAGGCCCCGCTGGTGCTGGCCTCCTCGCCGGCGGTGGAGCCCAGGAAGGCCAGCCGGACGGCGATGACGCCGAACACGGTGAAGACGACGCCCCGGGCCACCAGGCCGGCCCGGGCGAGGGGCTCGGTCCAGTCCGGGTCGCCGACGTCGACGGTGGGGGCGTGGGTGGCGCTCATGGCTGCTCCGGGGGGTGCGTCGGCGCTGGTCAGGCCGGCCCCTACCCGAGCGGGCGCGGCACCCAACACGCCGGCCGAACCCACGGAGCATGGTCCTTTCGGCTCAATCCGACCACGCACGGTGAGTTCGTGCGCCGAAAAGGTTGTGGAGGGGCAGATCGTGCCGATCAGACGGACGACGGCCGAAGGGTCGCCGATGCCCCCTGGGGCCATGCACGAGAGGCAGGAGATGGGGGATCCGTTCCACCCGACAGCGACGCCGGGCCTGGTCGAGCGGGCGGCCGCGCCTGCCGTCGAGCTGCTCGACGAGGCTGCCGGCCGGGCCGGCGTGACCCCGCTGCGGGCCCTCCTCTACACCGGCGCCCTGGCGACCGCGGTGGGTGGCGCCCAGATCGCCGCCGGCCGCTCGCTCTCGCTGGGCGAGGTGGCGCTCGTCGTGCTGGCCGTCCTGGCCTGCACGGCGTGGGCCCTGGCCGCCCGCCACCAGACCGGCCGGACCCGCGTCGCCCTCATCGTCCTCGCCGCGGCGACGGCCCTCTGGGGCCTCGGCCGCCTGGCCGGTGCCATCCAGGGGACGACCAAGGGCCGGGTCGAGCCGACCATCGCCCTCGACGACGTCGGGGTCCTGGCGTCGGCCCTCTGCCTGCTGGCCGCCGTGCTCCTGCTGGTCGAGGGGCCGAGCCGCCGCATGACCCAGCTCCGCGCCCTGATCGAGGGACTCATGATCGGCGGCTGCTCGCTGTTCGTGGCCTGGAACGGCGTCTTCGGCGCCACCTTCACCATCGCCGAGGGCGCCTCGGCCATCTCCCGCACCGTCCTGATCATGCAGCCGCTGGTGCAGGTGGCCATCGTGGCCGTCCTGGTCTCGGCCTCCACCCGCGTGCCGCCCGAGCGGTGGGACTGGTGGATCCCGGTGGCCACCGGCATCGGCCTGATCGTCGCCGCCGACGTCGCCACCGCCCACGGCGACACGCTCGTGTCGGGCCACGGCGCCACCCTCGGCCTGGTCGGCCACCTGGCCGGCTTCGGCGTCGTCCTCGTCGCCGCCGTGACCTCGACCGCTCCGCCGCCGTCGACCCCCCGCCCGCTGCGCAGCCGGCCCGTCCTGACCTGGCTGCCGAGCGTCGCCGCCCTGGGCATCCTGGCCGCCCTCCTCGTCACCGACGACCTCGAGCCCACCCGGCTCTACATCGCCATGTCGGTGCTCGGCCTCAGCGTCGCCCTCCACCTCGTCGTGATCCTGGAGAGCGACGAGCTGGCCGGCGACCTGTCCACAGCCCACGACGAGGCCATCCAGGCCTCGATCAGCAAGTCCCGCTTCCTGGCCACCGTGAGCCACGAGATCCGCACGCCGATGAACGCCGTGATCGGCCTCACCGGCCTGCTCCTCGACTCCGAGCTCGACGAGGAGCAGCAGGAGCTGGCCGTGGGCGTGGCCATCTCGGCCGAGGGCCTGCTCGACCTGATCAACGACCTGCTCGACTTCTCCAAGATCGAGGCCCAGAAGCTGGACCTGGAGGAGATCGACCTCGACCTCGAGGACCTGATCGGCGAGGTGGCGATGATCGTCGCCGACGGCGGCCACAAGAAGGGCCTCCAGGTGATCGCCTACTGCGACCCCGCGGTCGACCACCACCGCAAGGGCGACCCCCTGCGGCTCCGTCAGATCCTCCTCAACCTGGCGTCCAACGCGGTCAAGTTCACCGACAAGGGCACGGTGGTCATCCGGGCGGTCCCCGCCGGGTCCGACCCCGACATGGTCGCCTTCGAGGTGGTCGACACCGGCGTCGGCATCGCCGAGGAGGCCCGCAGCCGCCTGTTCCAGCCCTTCTCCCAGGCCGACGACACGATCACGCGCCACTACGGCGGCACCGGCCTCGGCCTGGCCATCGTCAAGAACCTGATCGACCTCCAGGGCGGCACGATCAACGTCGACAGCGAGCTGGGCGTCGGCACCTGCTTCCGGGTCACCCTCCCGCTGCCCAAGAGCATGCAGCCCAAGGTCGAGGCCGGCCTCGACGCCCTCGTCGGCCTCCGGGCCCTCGTCGTCGACAACAACGCCGTCACCCGGACCGTGCTCTCCCACACCCTCCACACCTGGGGGTTCGTCGTCGACCAGGCCGAGTCGGCCGAGGACGCCCTCGAGCTCTACGCCCGCACCCGGGGCACCTACGCCCTCGCCATCCTCGAGTACCAGCTCGACGGCATGGACGGCGTGAAGCTGGGTGAGATCCTGCGGGCCCAGGACCCCACGGCCTCGACCGTGATGATGCTGCTCAGCTCGGACCCCAACGTGTCCCGCCGGGCGGCCCACGACGCCGGCATCCGCTCGGTGCTGGTCAAGCCCGTCCGCAACACCTACCTGCTGCGGCGCATCGTCGAGACGGTCGTCGCCGACCCGTCGGTCCCCGCGCTGCCGCCTGCGTCCGCCACCCCCGCCCCCGCATCCGCCGTCCTCACCCCCTGATACCTGCTCACCGGCCCCCAGCCGGCCCGAAAGGAACACCGATGCCCGTCATCCTGCTCGTCGACGACAACAAGCTGAACCAGCTCGTCGCCAAGGGCACCCTCAAACGCCTCAACTACGCCGTCGAGATCGTCGACTCGGGCGCCGATGCCGTCCGGGCGTGCGCGTCCCGCGGCTTCGACGCCGTCCTGATGGACATCATGATGCCGGGCATGGACGGCTTCGAGGCCACCGCCCGCATCCGTGCCGTCGACGCCACCCGCGGCGACGGCCGCCACACCCCCATCATCGGGCTCAGCGCCCGGGCCATGGAGGGCGACCGGGAGCAGGCGCTGGCCGCCGGCCTCGACGACTACCTCACCAAGCCGGTCCGCGAGGACCAGCTGCGCGCCGCCCTCGAGCGCTGGATCCAGTCGGTCAGCGTCCTCGACTGACCGATCGGCGACCTCGCGGTCGCCTCAGACGACTGGCGGACGGGTCCGGAGCAGGGGCCCGTCCGTCGTCGCGTCCCGGCGAGGGCGATCGGCCTTCCGTGGCCGGCCCCTCCCGACGGTAGGTTCGCCACCATGGCAGAGGGATCCGAGACCGCCGTCGACGTCAAGCCCCGCAGCCGGGACGTCACCGACGGCCCCACCAAGGCGCCGGCCCGGGCCATGCTCCGGGCCGTCGGCATGGGCGACGACGACTGGGAGAAGCCCCAGATCGGCGTGGCGTCGGCGTGGAACGAGATCACGCCCTGCAACGTCACGCTGCGGCGGCTGGCCGCCCACGTGAAGGCGGGGGTGCACGCCGCCGGCGGCTTCCCGCTGGAGTTCGGCACCATCACCGTCAGCGACGGCATCAGCATGGGCCACGAGGGCATGCGGGGCTCGCTGGTGAGCCGCGAGGTCATCTGCGACTCGGTCGAGACCGTGGTCTTCGCCGAGCGGCTCGACGGCTTCGTCGGCCTGGCCGGCTGCGACAAGTCGATGCCGGCGATGCTGATGGCGGCCGCCCGCCTCGATCTCGCCAGCGTGCTCGTCTACAACGGCTCGATCATGCCCGGGCACCACGACGGGCGGGCCCTGGACATCACCAGCGTGTTCGAGGCCGTCGGGGCCCACGCCCTGGGCACCATCGACGATGCCGAGCTGTCGGCCATCGAGCGGGCCGCGTGCCCCGGCGAGGGCGCCTGCGGCGGCATGTTCACGGCCAACACCATGAGCTCGATCGGCGAGGCGCTCGGCCTGTCGCTGCCCGGCTCGGCCGCGCCCCCGGCCATCGACCCCCGCCGCGACGGCGACGCCCACCGCGCCGGCGAGGCCGTGGTCGAGATGCTGCGCCTGGGCATCACCGCCCGCATGGTGATGACCAAACCGGCCTTCGAGAACGCCATCGCCGTCACCTCGGCGCTGGGCGGCTCGACCAACGCCGTCCTCCACCTCCTGGCCATCGCCAACGAGGCCGGCGTGGCCCTCGAGCTCGACGACTTCAACCGGGTCGCGGCCCGGGTCCCGCACCTGGCCGACATGACGCCGGGCGGCAAGTTCCACATGAGCGACCTCGACCGCATCGGCGGCGTGCCCGTCGTGCTCAAGATGCTGCTCGACGAGGGCCTGATCCACGGCGACGCCCTCACCGTCACCGGCAAGACGATGGCCGAGAACCTGGCCGCCATCGACCCGCCGGCGCCCGACGGCGTGGTCGTCCACCCGATGAGCGCACCGATCCACGCCGAGGGCGGCATCAACGTGCTGACCGGCTCGCTGGCCCCCAAGGGGGCGGTGGTGAAGGTCGCCGGCCTCACCGAGGACCAGATGCGCTTCGAGGGCACCGCCCGCGTCTTCGACGGCGAGGACGGTGCCATGGAGGCCATCCTGTCCGGCTCGATCCAGCCCGGCACCGTGCTCGTCATCCGCTACGAGGGCCCCAAGGGCGGCCCCGGGATGCGGGAGATGCTGGCCATCACCGGGGCCCTCAAGGGCGCCGGGCGGGGGGCCGACTGCGCCCTGGTCACCGATGGCCGCTTCTCCGGCGGCACGTGGGGCTTCTGCATCGGCCACGTCGCCCCCGAGGCCACCGACGGCGGCCCGATCGCCTTCGTCGCCGACGGCGACACCGTCCTCGTCGACGTCCGGGACAAGCGGCTCGACCTGCTGGTCGCCGACGACGAGCTGGCCCGCCGACGGGAGGGCTGGTCCGCCCCGGCGTCGCGCTACCCCAGTGGCGTCCTCGGCAAGTACGCCCGTCTCGTCCAGGGCGCCGAGACCGGCGCCATCACCAACCCCCTCTGACCAGGGACGACTCCGGTCCTCCCAACCTGCCTCAGGTTTAACAAGATCTGTTAATCTCAAGGCATGTCCGGAGAAGCGTACGACCCGGTCAGCAACCCGTACGCCCCGGGGGCTGGGACCCCGCCGCCCTCGCTGGTGGGTCGGGACGACGTCATCGATGCGGCGCGCACCAGCCTGCGGCGGCTCCGCGCCGGGCGCTCGACCCAGCACGTCCTGCTCACCGGGCTCCGCGGGGTGGGCAAGACCGTCCTGCTCCGGACGCTGGCGGCGGTCGCCGAGGGCGAGGGGTTCCGGGTGATCCGCCAGGAGGCGGTCGGCGGGGACGACACCGTGATCTCCGTCCTGCGCCAGGCCCGTCGGATCATGGAGGACCTGGGGACGGGCGACCGGGTGGCGCGAGCGCTGCGATCGATCGAGTCGGTGTCCCTCAGCGTGGCCGGCACCGGGGTCGGGATCGGCCGGGTGGCCAACGCCCCCGACCGTGAGGCCCTCGCCGACGTGATCGCCGACCTGGGTGCCGCCGCCGCCGAGCACGACCTCGGCATCGTCCTCGCCCTCGACGAGGCCCAGGGCCTCGGGGCCGACGACCTCCGGCGGCTCCTCGCCGGCGTCCATCGCTGCGGGCAGGACGGGCTCCCGGTGTGGTGCGTGCTCGCCGGCCTGCCCAACCTCGTCGGGGTGGTGGCGAAGGCCGCGACCTACGCCGAGCGGCTCTTCACGGTCGAGGCGCTCGGGCCGTTGACACCCGACCAGGTGGTCGCGGCGGTGGTGGAGCCGGCCGACGACATGGGTGTCGGGTGGGCCGCCGACGCCACCTCCGCCATCGCCGACCTGTCGGACGGCTACCCGTTCTTCGTCCAGGTGTGGGCGTACCACACGTGGAACGCGGCGCGCGACGAGCCCATCTCCCGGGTCGACGTCGAGCGGGCGGGACCCGCCGCCCGCCTGGCCCTCGACACGTCGTTCTTCGCGGCGCGCATCGCGCGGGTCCCGGCGTCGGAGGTCACCTACGTCCGCGTGCTCGCCTCGCTCGGCCCCGGGCCCCACCGGTCGGGCGACGTCGCCGCCGCCGGGGGACGGGCCACGTCGGAGCTGTCCGCCATCCGGGATCGGCTCATCAAGGAGGGCCTCGTCTACGCCCCCCGCTACGGGTGGGTCGAGTTCGCCCTGCCCCGGTTCGACGAGTACGTGCGCCGCACGCTCCCGCCCATCGACCCCGTCTCGCCCTAGCAGCGACGCGGACCACGAGGTGCCTGGCACCTCGTGGTCCTCTCGTGGCCGGTGGCGGGGGTCAGATCGGCGGGGTGAGGGGGAGGCCGTCGACGCGGTCGATGGTGGTGAACTCCTCGACGGCCCTGCGCGTGAGCTTCGTCGGCTGGTGGACGGGGGTGCCCAGGCCGATCATGGCCACGAGGGCGTGGCCGCGGGGGAGGTGGAGCAGGTCGGCGGCGGCGGGCTCCTCGGCGACGAGGAAGGTGGTGAGGACGCCACCCCGGCCCTGGTTGCGGGCGGCCAGCAGGATGTTGTGGACGAAGGGGTAGATCGACGCCCCGCCGATGACCGACGGCCGGTCGAGGTCGCGGTCGGTCACGGCCAGGACCCGCAGGTCGACCGAGACCACCAGGACCTCGGGCACCGTCTCGATGGCGTCGAGCATGGCGTGGGTCGGGAGGTCGGGGTCCCGAGGCGTGTCCGGCGGCGCCGGGTCGACGACGCTGAAGGCCCGATAGCCGGCAGCCTGCTCGGACAGGTAGCGGTTCCAGACGCCGGCGCTGAGGCGGGCGAGCTCCCGTCTGATCTCCGGGTCCCGCACGACGGTGACGTGCCAGCCCTGCTGGTTGCCGCCGCTGGGGGCGAAGCGGGCGTCGTCGAGGATCCGGTGGAGGACCTCGGGCGGCACCGGGTCGTCGGTGAACGCCCGCACCGCCGCCGTCGTCCGCATCACGTCGCTCAGCTCCATCCACCCATCATGACCGGGCCCGCGTTCCGTGTGCGGAAAGGTGCCGCAAACGGGCGAACCCGCACACGGTTCGCCTACGGGCGGGTCAGGAGGGGGAGGAGCTGGGGGCCCGGAAGCGGCTTGCTGATCAGGAAGCCCTGGGCGCGGCGGCAGCCCATCTCGATGGCGGCGTGGCGCTGGGCGTCGGTCTCGATGCCCTCGGCGAGCGTCTCCACGCCGATGGCCTTGGCCACGGCCACGACGGCCTGGACGATGCTGCGGAGCACGGTGGCCTCGCGGGAGTCGTCGCACTGGCGGAGGAGGTGGCCGTCGAACTTGATCTCGTCGACGGGGAACGAGGCCAGCCGGGTGAGCGACGAGTAGCCGGAGCCGAAGTCGTCGATGGCGATGCGGACGCCGAGCTCCCGGAGGGCGTGGAGCTGGCGCACGGCCTCGGTGTAGTTGCGGGCGATGCTCGTCTCGGTCAGCTCCAGGTACAGGCACGAGGCCTCGAGCCCCGTCGCCTCCAGGGTCTCGACGACATCGCTGACCAGGGTCCCGGTGGTGAAGTGCTCGGCGCTGATGTTCACGCCCACGGCCAGGTGGAGACCGACGCCCCGCCACTCCTGGGCCTGGCGGGCGGCCTCGTGCAGGGCCCAGCGGCTCATGTCGACGATCAGCCCGGTCTCCTCGGCGGCCGGGATGAAGGCGGCGGGGGCGAGCAGGCCGCGCCGGGGATGGCGCCAGCGCATGAGGGCCTCGACGCCGTCGACCACACCGGTGCGGAGGTCGGCGATGGGCTGGTAGTGCAGCTCCAGCTCGTCGTGGCGCAGGGCGCGGCCGAGCCCCTCGACCACCTCGAGCCGGTCGTGGGCCCGGACCCGCAGGTCGGACGTGAACTCGTGGCTGCGGTCCCGGCCCGAGGCCTTGGCCGCGTACATGGCGGCGTCGGCGTCGCGCAGGACGTCCTCGGGTCGGTCGTGGTCGGGTCCGGCCCGGGCGATGCCCACGCTGACCGACAGCGGCAGCCGCAGCCCGGCCACGTCGAACGGGCCGCGCAGGGCCCGGCGCACGGCCTCGGCCCGCTGGGCGGCGGCGTGGGCGTCGACGACCAGCACGAACTCGTCGCCACCGAGACGGGCCAGCAGCTCGCCGTCACCGGCGACGGCGAGGAGCTTGGCCGCCACGTCCCGGATGAGCTGGTCGCCGACGTCGTGGCCGAGCGAGTCGTTCACGTTCTTGAACCCGTCCAGGTCGAGGAACAAGACGGCGAGGGGGCTGACGTGGCGGGCGTGCAGCCGGGTCTGGAGCTCCTCCAGGAGACGCATCCGGTTGGGGAGGCCGGTGAGGTCGTCGCGCCGGGCCCTCTGGGCCTCGACGTCGGCGGCGTGGACCCGGTCGGTCACGTCGAGGTGGGTCACGACGATGTCGTCGGACCCCTCCACCCGGGTGGCCTGGATCTGGGTCCAGACGGTCCCGCCCTCGTGCGGGATGGACAGGTCGTGGGAGATCAGACGCCGCTCGCCGGCCACGAGCGCCCGCAGGTCGTCCAGGAGCTGGGCTCGGCCGTCGTCCAGGCCGGCGGCGATGGTCTCCTCGAGCGAGGTGAAGTAGTTGGGATCGTCGCCGGCGAGACAGGAGTCGGGCGGGAGCTCGATGTCCGTCCAGGCCTGGTTGGCCCGGCGGATGGCCCCGTCGGCGGACAGGAGCACGGTGGGGATCGGCAGGGCGTGGAGGATCGAGGTCGTCGTCCGGGTCAGGTCCTCCCGGGCGACCTCGACCCGGCGGCGCTCGGCGATGTCGCGGCAGAAGATCACCGTCCCGCCGTCGTACGGGAAGAGGCGGATCTCGAACCACCGGTCGTAGTCCCCGTAGTACGACTCGTAGGTGATGGCCTGGCCGGTGCCGGTGGCCTCGAGGTAGCGGTCGCCCAGCTCGGTGCGGCGCAGCTCGGGGAAGGCCTCCCAGATCTGGCTGCCGAGCAGGCCCATCCGGGGCCGGCGCAGGAGGATCTCGGCGGCGTCGTTGAGGAAGGTGAACCGGCCCTCGTGGTCGAGCGCCATGATCGCGTCGCTCGTCACCGCCACGGCCAGCTGGGCGAGGCGCGACAGGTGCACCTGGCCCAGGCCGCCCGGGGGCCGCGCCCTCACGGCGTCAGGCGCGACCTTCCCACGGGACATGGGGTGCTCATCGGCCGCGGGACCCGGATCGGGAGGGCCCGGACCTCACCCGTGCGGGTGGATCGGCGGCGGGATGGCTAGTGCGGATCGGTGCCGGGCTCGACCAGCTCGACCAGCACGCCGCCGGCGTCCTTGGGGTGGATGAAGTTGACCCGCGAGCCGGCCGTGCCGCCCTTGGGCTCCTCGTAGAGCAGCCGCACGCCCCGCTCCCGGAGGGTGGCGCTGACGGCGTCGATGTCGTCCACCCGGTACGCCATCTGCTGGATGCCCGGGCCCTGGCGGTCGAGGAACCGGCCGATGGGGGAGTCGGGCCGCAGGGGGGCCAGCAGCTGGATGCACGAGCCGGAGTCGCCCACGGCGAGCATGGCCTCGCGGACGCCCTGCTCCTCGTTGACCTCTTCGTGGACCGAGTGCATGTCGAAGGTCGTGGCGTAGAAGTCCAGCGCCGCGTCGAGGTCGGGGACGGCGATGCCGACGTGGTCCAGGTGCGTGAACATGCCCCGAGGATGCCATGCCCCCGGGCCCGAACCCGGCGTGGCCGACGTCACACGGGGCAGGCGTCACCACACGGGCACGTCGTGCGGTAGGGTGCACAGGTCCGAAGTCCCGCTCGCGGGCGGTGGAGACGGCTCGGTGGTCCGGCCCCAAAAGGCCTCCGCGCAGGTCCCTCCGAGACCTCGGACCAGAGAGTCCCCCGGAGCCGCATCGGCTCGGGGCCGGCGCTGGGAACGCCGTCCACATCCATGGAAGACGCCACACGAGCCTTCGAGGCCGCCGTCTGGGCCGCTGTCGAGGGCAGAGCAAGCGACGAGCAGCGGGCGCTGCTGGAGGCCGACCCGGCCGGGCACCTGCGCGCCGTCGAGCGGCTCATCGACGACACCGACGACCGGCTCGATGCCGCCCGCCAGCTCAAGGGCGCCGAGCGGGCGTTGGTGGTGTCCGACTTCGAGACCGACCTGGCCCTGCTGGAGTCGACCTACGACCTGATGACCCGGGCCGCCACCTCGGCCGCCGCCGGGCTGGTGGCCGACCCCGCCGGCGAGGTCCGGCTCCAGGCCTCGTGGTCGGCCGGCGAGGTCGTGCTGTGGGCCGGTGGCCCCGGCGTCCCCCCGGCCGACAACGACGAGCTGGCCGACCGCATCGAGGCCACCGGCGCCCCGGCCATGGGCTGGAAGATCCACCCCGGCGTCCGGCTGCCGGGCGGCATCCACGCCGAGGCCCTGTCGATACCGATCGAGGAGTCGCTGGGCTGGCTGGTCGCCGTCGGCGGCGGGCAGGGCGGCGACGGCCTGGGCGCCAGCGTCACCTGGCTGGGACGGGTGGCCATCGAGGCCGTGCGGCTGGTCGCCCAGGGGCGGACCGTGCCCAGCCTCCGCAGCGAGGGCCGGTCGGACTCCGACGCCCTCGAGCTCAACGTCCGCTGGGTGCCGGCGGTGGTCGACGAGGCCGCCGTCAGCCATCTGGCCGAGGCCATGCCGGGGCCGATCATCGCCCTGGGCAACGCCGAGCCCAAGACCCTCACGCGCAACGTGCTGGCCGCCGTGGTCGACGCCGTGGCCAGCGACGCCGCCGGCCGGC
>DATHEV010000790.1:0-3729 GCA_035318405.1 Iamia sp. | reverse complement strand
TCGGGCCCGAGGTCGAGCCGGACGGCGACGTGGTCACCGAGCCCGCCCCGCAGCCGCCCATCACGGTCGGCCTGGCGCCCGTCAAGGGCCAGCGGCCCGAGTGGGCGGTGCAGAAGCTGACCGAGCTCGGAGTCGATGCCATCTGGCTGCTGGTGGCAGATCGCTCGGTCGTGCGGTGGGAGGGCGAGCGGGGCGCGGGCCACGCCGAGCGCCTGGCCCGAGTGGCGCGCGAGGCCGCCATGCAGAGCCGGCGCACCCGGCTGCCGGACCTGCGGGTCGGCGTGGCGGTGGCGACGGCGGCAGCCGGGACGGGCGTCGCCCTGGCCGATCCCGGAGCTCCACCACCCACGCTGAGCAGGCCCGTCGTGCTGATCGGACCCGAGGGGGGCTGGTCCGACGACGAGCGGGCGGCGGCCCCCATCCGCGTCGGACTGGGTCCCCATGTGCTACGCGCCGAGACGGCGGCGGTCGCGGCCGGTACCCTCCTCGTCGCGCTGCGCCACGGGCTCGTCGCGGAACCCGTTGTGGAGCCCGGTCGCGGAACCCGTTCGGAGGGTCAACACTGAGGGTGGTTGATCTCCGAGGCCCCACGACGTACTGTGGTCGCTCAGCCGGGGATGGGCCAGCCGTAGTCTGGATGGGTCCCCCCTCGACACCATCACCACGGTCCAGCACCACGGGCCCTTCGCAGGAGACACACACGCCGATGAGCATCATCGACAGCGAGATCGAGGACGCAGCCTCACAGCTCTACGGCCGCAAGGTGGGTGAGCGCCTGCGCTCCATCCGGCGTCAGAAGGGTCTGTCGCTCCAGGAGGCCGAGGAGGCGTCCGAGCAGGAGTTCAAGGCGTCGGTCCTCGGGGCCTACGAGCGCGGCGAGCGGGCCATCTCGGTGCCCCGCCTCCAGCGCCTGGCCCGGTTCTACAACGTGCCGGTCGACCAGCTGCTGCCCCGCGACCGCGACGCCGACGACGAGGTCCTCGACCTCACCGTCACGTTGCCCGACCGGCGCAAGGTCGTCATCGACCTCACCCGGCTCGACGCCCTCAGCGGTGTGGCCGCCGAGATGCTGACCCGCTACCTCACGATGATCCAGGTCCAGCGGCAGGACTTCAACGGGCGGGTCCTCACCATCCGCCGCGACGACCTGCGCACCATCGCCTGCATCCTCGACACCAGCGAAGAGGGCGCCGTCAAGCGTCTCGACGAGCTGGGGCTGAGCTACTCACGCTGACGGGGTCAGCCGGGCGGGAGCTCGGTGCGTACCTGCACGTGCCGTTCTGCCGGCACAAGTGCGACTACTGCGCCTTCGCCACCTGGACCGACCGGGATCACCTGGTCGAGCAGTACATGGCGGCCTGCCGCACCCATGCGTCCCGGCTGGCGCCGGGCCTGCGCCCGGTCACCAGCGTCTTCGTGGGCGGGGGCACGCCATCGCGCGTCGCCCCCGACCTGCTGCTCGACGTGCTGGCCGAGCTGCCGATCGTCGACGGCGCCGAGGTCACCATCGAGTGCAACCCCGAGGACGTCGACGAGGCGCGGGGCGCGGCCTACGCCGCCGGGGGCGTCACCCGCATCTCGCTCGGCGTCCAGTCGATGGTGCCCCACGTGCTGGTCTCGCTCGGCCGCCAGCACCCCCGGGAGGCGGTGGCACCGGCCGTGGCCGCCGCCCGGAGCGCCGGGCTCGACGTCAACCTCGACGTGATCTACGGCGGTGCCGGCGAGTCGGTGGCCGACTGGACCACGACGGTCGAGGGGGTCATCGCCCTCGAGCCCGACCACGTCAGCGCCTACGCCCTCACCGTCGAGGGCGGCACCCCGCTGGCCCGCGACCCCGCCCGTCACCCCGACGACGACGACCAGGCCGACAAGTACGACGTGGCCGCCACCCTGCTCGAGGCGGCCGGCTTCGAGTGGTACGAGATCTCCAACTGGGCCCGGCCCGGCCACCGCTGCCGCCACAACCTCCTGTACTGGTCGATGGGTGAGTACGTCGCCCTGGGCTGCGCCGCCCACGGCCACCGCGACGGCACCCGGTACTGGAATCCTGGCAACCCCGAGCGGTACATCGCGGCGGTCGAGGAGGGTCGCGATCCGGTGGCCGGCTCGGAGCAGCTCGACCCGGACCAGCGTGTGCTCGAGGGCCTCCAGCTGTCGCTGCGCACCGGCGCCGGCGTCCCGGTCGGAGCGCTGGCCGCCGACGACCGCGAGGTGCTCGGCGACCTGGTGCACGCCGAGGGCGACCGCCTCGTCCTCACCCGCTCGGGCCGCCTGCTGGCCAACGAGGTCGCCACCCGGCTGCGCGTCCCCGTCTGAGGCCGGATGGGTTGGCGCCGGGTTCGTCGCTCCCGCCAGGCTGCACGCCCATGACGTGGACCGAGGTGTGGGACGACGACCTCGTCAGCGGCGACCCCCTCGGCGCCCCCGGCTACGCCGACCGCCTGGCCGACCATCCCGAGGAGTCGGTGACGACCGGCCGGACCGCCACCCACGTCCGCATCGAGGGCCGCTTCGAGGTGCTGGGCGGATCGATGGGCGTGGTCCACGGCGAGCGCGTCGTGCGGGCCTTCGACCGGGCGGTGGCGCTGGGCCTGCCCGTGGTGTGTGTGACCCGCAGCGGCGGGGCCCGGATGCAGGAGGGCATGGTGTCGCTCCTCCAGCTGGGCCGGGCCGTGGCCGCCGTGCGCCGCCACGCCGAGGCCGGCCTGCTGTCGATCGCCGTGCTGCGCTCGCCGACGACGGGCGGCGTGTTCGCCTCCTACGCCTCGGCGTGCGCCCTGCGGGTGGCCGAGGCCGGGGCCGTCATCGGCTTCGCCGGACCCCGCATCGTGGCCGAGACCACCGGCGAGGCGGTGGGCGATCGGTCCCACACCGCCGAGACGGCCCACGCCGCCGGCCTGGTCGACGCCGTGCTCCCCGCCGCCGAGCTCGACGCCTGGGTGGACGCCGCCCTGGGCCTGGCCGCCGCACCGCTCGCACTCCGCCTTCGTCCGCCACCCGCCACCGCACCGGGGGCGGACGCCACCGGGGCATGGGGTGAGGTGCTGGCGGCCCGGCGCGCCGACCGGCCCACCGGCATCGACGTGGCCGCCGCCCTCTGCACCTCGTGGACCGACCTGGCCGCCCCGGACCCGACCGTGCGCAGCGGGCTGGCCACCGTCGACGGCCGCCGGGTGGTGGTCGTGGCCTCCGACCGTCACGCCGCCGACGGCCGGCCCACCCCGGCCGGGTTCCGCCAGGCCCAACGCGCCGCGACGCTGGCCGGGCGGCTGGGCCTGCCCCTCGTGAGCCTGGTCGACACCCCCGGCGCCGACCCCGGTCCCGAGAGCGAGAACGACGGCCTGGCCGCCGAGATCTCCGCCACCTTCGCCACCTTCGACGCGCTCGGCGTGCCGACCGTCGGCGCATGCGTGGGCGAAGGCGGCAGCGGTGGGGCGCTCGCCCTGACCTGGACCGACGTGCTGCTGATCCAGGAGCACGCCGTCTTCTCCGTCATCGCCCCCGAGGGGGCGGCGCTGATCCTCGAGCGCGACGCGGCCCGGGCGCCCGAGGTGGCCGAGCAGCTCGGGCTGACCAGCGCCCGCCTGCTGGCGTTGGGCGTGGTCGACGCCGTCGTCCCCGACGCGGTGGCCGACACCGTCGCCGCCATCCGCGCCGCCCTGGCCACGGCCGAGGTGGGCCGCCGCCGTCAGCGCCCCGACGCCGTCTCCGCGGCCGCCCTGGCCTAGG
>DATHEV010000789.1:0-5645 GCA_035318405.1 Iamia sp. | reverse complement strand
GCGTTGAACTCGTCGACCTTGTCGCAGAACTCGGAGATGCGATCGCCATCGGAGCCGCCCTCGTCGGAGCCACTGTCGTCGGAGCTGCCGCCCTCGTTCGCGTCGGTGCCGCTGTCCTCGGCCGCGGCATCGTCCCCGCCGTCATCGTCGTCGCCGCACGCGGCCACCCCTCCCAAGAGGAGGGCCAACGCCAGCACCAGAGCTGATCCACGTCGCATCGTCCAGGTCCCCTTCGCCCCCGGTCGCCCCCGCCGCGGGTGGCGGAGAGCGGGGGCATCCTGCCACCCGGACGCGCCTCGGGGGCGGTGCCGGAGCACCGCCCCCGAGGGGTCGTCGGTCCGAGGACCGGTTCGTCGTGGTCGTCGGCCTCGTTGCCGACGACCGGGGGTCAGCCGCCGGCGCCGGCGCTGGCGAAGGAGTCCTGGCACTCCTGGTACGCCGCCTGGTCGTCGGCGTCGAAGTTGGCCGCGTCGGCCGCCAGAGCGGTGGCCTTCTCGGTGACCTCGGTGGTCAGGGCGGTGATCTCGGAGGTGAGGTCGGCGTTGGTGGGATCGTCGGCCAGCTCGTTGGTCTTGGTGACGAGATCCTCGACCGCATCGCAGTACTCGGTGATGGCCTCGTTGCCGCCGCCGCCCTCGTCGCCGCCGTCGTCGGCAGCGGTCGTCTCGCTGCTGTCGTCGGCCTTCTTGTCGTCGTCATCGCCGCAAGCCGCAGCGCCTCCCACCAGGAAGGTCAGAGCCAGCATCCACGCAAGTCCACGTCGCATCGTTCGGGGTTCCTTTCGCCCGTGTTCGTGCGGCCTCCGTGGCCGCTGTGATCATCGTCCCCCAACCCGGTCTGCGTGTCCTGAGTACTGGCTACGCAACTGGTGGGGGGACATCTCACCGGTACCTACCGAGCCGGCCCGGCCGCCCGGACGCGCCAGAGCCGCCCTCGGCCCAGGGGGCACGAGGGCGGCTCGACGGGCCGGGATCGGACCTGGTCAGCCGGTGAGACCCCACGGGCGTCGGGCCACCAGGACCAGGCCGAGCCCCAGCCCGACCACACCGACGCCCACGACCAGGACGCCGGCAAGATCGAGGCCGGTCCGCGCCAGGTAACCGTCGTCGGAACCGTATGACGTGCCTCCGTACCCGTCATAATAGTAGTCGTCAGTGTAGGGGGCGTACGGGTCGTCGATGGAGCCGTCGTCGACGTCGACCTCGGTCCACGAGACGACGTTGTCGAGCGAGGTCGACGCCGTGCTGGGGTTGCCGGCGGTGTCGGTGGCGGCGCCGGCCACGACCGAGACCACGAGGTCGCCGGCGCTGGTCATGCCGCTGAGCACGATGTCGAACGAGGTGCCGTCGGCCTTCGACCGCGTGGTGACGTCACCGAGGATGGTCCCGCCGACGGTCGAGCCGTCGAGGCGGAGGTCGTCGACGTCGAAGCCCGTGACCGGCTCGCTGAAGGTGGCGACGAACCGGACGGGAGCCACCGACGTGGGGTCGGCCTGGCCGTCCGCCTGCTCGACCGTCACGGTGGGAGAGGTGGTGTCGCCCGGGTCGGGCAGCTGCCAGGCGACGATGTTGTCGGTGCTGGTGCTGGCCTCGTTGGGGTTGCTCGCCAGGTCGGTGACGCCGCCGGCCGGGACGGTGAGCACCACATCGCCGTCGGTGGTCATCCCGGTGACGGCCACGTCGTAGGTCGGTCCGGCGCCGGTGATCGTCGCCGTCAGCGTGCCGCCGACGGTGGAGCCGGCGAAGCTCGGGTCGGTGTCGTCGAAGCCGGTCACCGGCTCGTCGAACACGACGGTGAACAGGATCGGCGAGACGAACGTCGGGTCGGCCTGGCCGACCGCCTGGTCGACGGTGACCGTCGGGGCGGTCTGGTCAGGGACCACCGGCTGCACCCAGGTGACGGTGTTGTCGGTGCTGGTGCTGGCCTCGTTGGGGTTGGTGGCCGCGTCCATGGCGGCGCCCACCGGGATGGTGGCGGTGACGCCGCCGTCGGTGGTCATGCCGGTGACCTCGACCTCGTAGGTCGAGCCGCTGCCGGTGACTCCGATGATCAGGAGCCCGCCTGCCGTCGATGCCGTCAGGTCGACGTCGCTCCCGTCGAAGCCGGTGACCGGCTCGGAGAACTCGACGTCGAAGGTGATCGGCGCCATCGAGGTCGGATCGGCCTGGGTGCCTGCCTGGTCGATGGTGACGGTCGGGTCGGTGGTGTCGACGACCTGGACCCAGGTGACGGTGTTGTCGCTGCTGGTGCTGGCCTCGTTGGGGTTGGTGGCCGCGTCCATGGCGGCGCCCACCGGGATGGTGGCGATCACGGTGCCGCCGGTGGTCATCCCGGAGACCTCGACCGTGTAGCCGGAGCCCGAGCCGGTGACGCTGGCGGCGAGGGTGCCCCCGGCGGTGGAGGCGGTGAGGTCGACGTCGCTCCCGTCGAAGCCGGTGACCGGCTCGGAGAACTCGACGTCGAACACGATCGGCGCCATCGAGGTCGGATCGGCCTGGGTCCCACCCTGGTCGATCGTGACGGTCGGGTCGGTGGTGTCGGGGACGGGGGCGTCGTCGTCGGTGATGGTGACCGTCACCGTGTCGTTGGCCAGGGTCACGCCCGGCGGCATGCCGCTGAGGCCCACGGTGACGGTGAGCGTCTCGTCGATCTCGTCGTCCGGGTCACCGAGGGTGGCCAGGTCGATGTTCAGCGGCCCGGCGTCGTTCTCCGGGAAGGTGGCGGTGGCGGCCGGCGGCGTGTAGTCGGTCCCGCCGGTGGCGGAGACGTCGGCCGCGCCGACCGTCAGGTCGATGGCGGGGTGCATGGCCGACGAGGTGGCGACCGGGATGGGGAGCGTGCTGCCCTCGGCGATCGACAGGTTCGTGGGGAGGGTCAGCTCGACGCCCTCGCCCACCACGAAGCTGGTGATGTCGAAGTCGACGCCGAAGGCGGGGATCTCGAAGCCGGTGGGCGGCGACCCGACGTACTGGAACGGCAGCCCGTTGTTGCCCAGGTCGGAGACGATCGTCCACAGGTCGCAGGTGCCATCGGTGGCGGGGGCGTCGAAGGTGACCTGGCCGAGGGCGTAGTTCACCTCGGTGATCGAGCCGATGCCGGCGATGGCGACATGGGGGTCGAGGGCGTTGCCGGTGGCGAAGGGCTGGCTGGTGACCTCGGAGGGCAGCAGGGCGACGAGAGCGTCGACGGCCAGCTGGTCGAGGCCGGTGGCCAGGAGCAGGTTCTCGATGTCGTCGGCGATGGGGAGCGAGCCCCGCAGCGAGAACTCACCGCAGGTGGCGAACATCACCAGGAGCAGCTCCTGGTCCATCTCGCCCTCGTCGATGTCGACGTCCTCGACGAAGTGGGTGCCGAGGTCGGCCAGCGGCGGCTCGACCACGGGCTCGTCGACGCTGCCCCCGGCGGGGACGGCGATCTCGTTCGAGGGGACGGTCAGCTCGGGCCAGTCGTTGGTCGACTGGACCCGGATCTCGATCGAGTGGTTGGTGCTGCCGGTGTCGTCGTTGGCGACGAGGGCGAGCGTCTCGCCGTTGCTGCCGTCGTACTCGTAGCCGCTGGTCGGCGTGTAGGTGAGGACGGCCAGGGCGTCGTTGATCTGCTGCTCGGTGCCGTCGATGTCGACCGACGGCGCCGTGCTGTCGCCGTCGGTGCTGGACGAGAGGATGGCGCCGCCCTGCACCGTCCCGAGCGGCTCGCCGGCGCCGCCGAGGGTCGTCTCCATGGGGATCGACACCTCGCCGTGGCTCACGTCGAGGTCGAGGCTGACGCAGTCGGTGAGGTCCCAGCTGTTGCCGGCGGCGGGAGCGCAGCCGGAGTCGTCGGCCGAGCCGGACACCACCAGGGCACGGTCCTGGCCGGAGATGGCATCGCTTCCGGTGAAGGCGATGGGGGCGTCGACCAGGGTGTAGAGCCGGGTCGGAGGGGTGCCGAACGCCGGGGCCGCACCGGCCGGGGCGGGGTGCACGCCGGCGACGAGCGCCGCCAGGCCGATGACGGCGCCGATGCGCGCGAGGTGGGAGCCACGTCGGCCCATGGGTGTTCCTTTCGCCCGCGGCCCGATGAGTGGGGGTGGCCGCAAGAACATCGTCCTCCGACCGGCCCGCGTCCGGATGAGTGGTGGACGCGCAATCGCACAGGGGGACCTCCCCCCGGGGCTACCCCACCCGGCGCTCGACGCCCTCCCAGTACGGCTCGCGCAGCTCACGCTTGAGCAGCTTGCCGCTGGGGTTGCGGGGCAGGTCGGTGGCGAAGTCGACCGACTTGGGCAGCTTGAACCCGGCCAGGAGGGTGCGGGCGTGGGCGATGAGGTCGGCCTCGCTCGGGTCGGTGTCGGGCGTGGGCACGACGATGGCCTTGACCGCCTCGCCCCAGCGCTCGTCGGGCACGCCGATCACGGCCACGTCGGCCACGCCGGGGTGGGTCATCAGGGCGTTCTCGACCTCGGCGGGATACACGTTCTCGCCGCCGGTCACGATCATGTCCTTGACCCGGTCGTGGAGGTAGACGAAGCCCTTGTCGTCGAGGAAGCCGGCGTCGCCGGTCTTGAACCAGCCGTCGGCGGTGACGGCGGCGGCGGTGGCGTCGGGGTTGTTCCAGTAGCCGACCATGTTCTGGCCCGAGCGGGTCCACAGCTCGCCGACCGTCCCGATCTCCACGTCCTCGCCGTCCTCGCCGACGATGCGCATCTCGACCCACGGGTACGGCTTGCCGCACGAGCGCAGCAGCTCGGGCCGGTTCTCGGGGTCGTGGTCGACGCCGTCGAGCTGGGTGATGGCACCGGTGGTCTCGGTGAGCCCGTAGACCTGGATGAACTCGCAGCCGAAGCGCTCGATCCCCTTGATCAGCACGTCGTCGGTGATGGGGGAGGCGCCGTAGACGACGGCCCGGAGGGTGCTGAAGTCGGTCTCCTCGACCCCGGGCGTCATCAGCAGGAACTGGATGACCACCGGCACCATGAAGGCGTTGGTGATGCCGTGCTCGGGGATCGCCTTCAAGATGGCGGCGGGGTCGATGTCCCGCATCACCACGTTCTTGCAGCCGAAGTAGAGCCCGACCATGCCCCAGCCGGCGCCGGCGATGTGGAACGACGGCATCATCGCCAGGTTCACGCTGTCGGGGGTGAAGCGCCACATGTCGGCGGTGCCCGAGATGGCGCCGAAGAAGTTGTCGTTCTTGAGCATCACGCCCTTGGGCAGGCCGGTGGTGCCCGAGGTGTAGAGCTGGAAGGCGACGTCGTCGCCCGAGGTGTCGACGCCGGTGTCCTCGTCCGGGTGACCGGCGATCCAGTCGTCGAACGACGGCCAGCGGTCGTGGGCGCCGATGGCGACGATGGTGTGGACCCGCTCCAGCTGGTCCTCGATGGACTCGACGGCGCCGAAGAAGTCCGGCCCGACGACGACCACCTCGGCCTCGGCGTCGTCGATGATCTGGAGCATCTCGGGGGCGGCGAGGCGCCAGTTCACGGCCACGCTCACGGCGCCGAGCTTCGACAGCCCGAAGGTGACCTCGTAGAACTCCGTCCCGTTCTTCTCGATGAAGGCGACCCGGTGGCCGAAGTCGACGCCGGCGGCCCGGAAGGCCTGCGCCGCCTGGTTGGAGCGGGCGTGGAGCTCGCCGAAGGTGACGCTGCGATCACCCACCTCGAG
>DATHEV010000788.1:0-2335 GCA_035318405.1 Iamia sp. | reverse complement strand
CATCGGCGAGGCGGTCGGCCACTACCGCTGGATCCGGGCCGGTGAGCTGGCCAACGAGAACCCGCCCGTCCCGCGGACCCACGACCGCTTCGGCCATCGCATCGACAAGGTCGAGTACCACCCCGCCTACCACGACCTCGTCCGCCAGGCCGTGGCCGACGGGCTGGCCGGCGCCCCGTGGACCGACGAGGGCGACGCCCCCCACGTCACGCGGGCGGCCAAGTTCGCCATCTGGACCCAGGTGGAGGCCGGCCACGGCTGCCCCATCTCGATGACCTACTCGGTCGTCCCCGCCCTCCGGGCCCAGCCCGAGCTGGCCGCGGTGTGGGAGCCCAAGCTGACCTCTCGCACCTACGACCTCTCGCCCATGCCGGTGGTCGGCAAGCAGGGCGCCCTGGCCGGCATGGCGATGACCGAGAAGCAGGGCGGCTCCGACGTCCGGGCCAACACCACCGTGGCCATGCCCACCAACGGCGGCGGCCCGGGCGAGGAGTACATCCTCGTCGGGCACAAGTGGTTCTGCTCGGCCCCGATGAGCGACCTGTTCCTCATGCTGGCCCAGACCCAGGCCGGCCTGTCGTGCTTCGCCGTGCCCCGCTGGCTGCCCGACGGCACCCGCAACGCCATCGAGGTCCAGCGGCTCAAGGACAAGCTCGGCAACCGCTCCAACGCCTCGAGCGAGATCGAGCTCGACGGCGCCCACGGCACCCTGGTGGGGGAGGAGGGCCGGGGCATCCGCACGATCCTCACCATGGTCAACCACACCCGGCTCGACTGCGTGATCGGCGTCGTCGGCCAGATGCGGGGCGCCCTCAGCCAGGCCGCCCACCACGTCAGCCATCGCACCGCGTTCGGGCGCCGTCTCGTCGACCAGCCGCTGATGACCAACGTGATCGCCGACCTGGCCGTCGAGTCCGAGGCCGCCACCGCCACCATGGTCCGCCTGGCCGGCGCCTACGACCGGGGCGAGACCGCCTTCGCCCGCATCGCCACCGCGGTGGCCAAGTACTGGATCTGCAAGCGGGCGCCGCTGTTCGCGGCCGAGGCCCTCGAGTGCCTGGGCGGCGGCGGCTACGTCGAGGAGTCGCCCATGCCCCGGCTGTTCCGGGAGTCGCCCCTCAACGGCATCTGGGAGGGCTCGGGCAACGTGATGTGCCTCGACGTGCTGCGGGCCGCGGCCAAGGAGCCAGAGTCCGTCGCCGCCCTGCTGGCCGAGCTCGACCTGGCCAAGGGGGCGGACAAGCGCCTCGACCGGGCCGTGGCGGACCTCCACGCCGAGCTGTCCGACCTCGACCAGATCGAGTCCCGGGCCCGCCGCATCGTCGAGCGGGCCGCCCTCGCCCTCCAGGGCTCGCTCCTGGTACGGTACGCCCCGGCGCCCGTCGCCGACGCCTTCTGCGCCAGCCGGCTGGGCCGCGACGGCGGCCTGGCCCTGGGCACCCTCCCGCCCTCGGTCGACACCCGCGCCATCGTCGCCCGGGCCTGGGCGCCCGCCGCCTGATGGCCCCGCTCGACGAGCACCTGACCGGGGTCCGGGATGCGACGGCGGCACTGCTCGACTCGCTCGCCGGGCTCACCGACGCCGACGCCCGTGAGCCGTCGCTCCTCCCGGGCTGGACGGTCGGCCACGTCCTGACCCACATCGCCCGCAACGCCGACGGGGTCAGGGGGATGATCGAGGCCGCGACCAGGGGCGACGTCGTGCCCATGTACCCCAGCGTCGAGGCCCGCCAGGAGGGCATCGAGACGGGAGCCGATCGTCCCGCCGCCGACCTGGTGGCCGACGTCCGGGCCACGGCCGAGGGCCTCGACGCCTCCTGGCCGGCGGGCGGCGCCCCGGCGTGGCAGGGGAACGGGGTCACCCTCGCCGGTCTCCTGCCCGTGGCCGAGATGCCGTTCCGGCGCTGGCGCGAGATCGAGGTCCACCGGGCCGACCTGGGCCTGGCCTTCACCTGGGCCGACTGGTCCGCGGCCTACGTCGAGCGGGAGCTGCCGGTCGCGCTCGCGGGTACCCCCGAACGCACCCCCGACGGGCGACCGGTCCAGGTCGGTGGCGACGACCCCCGCCACGTGCTCGCCTGGCTGCTGGGCCGGGCCGACGCCCCCGCCGGCCGGCCCGACCTGGGCCCGTGGACGCCATGAGACCACGAGGTGCCAGGCACCTCGTGGTCCTCGGGGCGGCGCGACCATGACCGAGACGATGACGGCCTACCGGATCGTCGAGTGGCAGCACGCCCCCGAGCTGGTCGAGATCCCGGTGCCGGCGGTGGGCCCGGGCCAGGTGCTGGTCGAGGTGGCCGGGTGCGGGCTGTGCCACTCCGACCTGACCATGACC
>DATHEV010000787.1:0-4245 GCA_035318405.1 Iamia sp. | reverse complement strand
TGAGCCGGTACGACACGACCTACCGCCAGCCCATGGACCCCGACACGCTCGTGGCCCGGGTGCTGTCGACGTCGTACATCGCCTCGCAGCCGGTCGACGCCCGGGATGCCCTGGCCGCCAAGGTGCGCGTCCTGGTCGCCGATCTGGGCGAGACCTTCGAGCTGCCGTACCAGACGGTCGTGTACTGGTGCCGCCGGGACATCTGAACCCGCCGGCTCCCGTCGCCGACGCCGTCGGTCTCGTCACCGACCTGACGGCCTGGTTCGGATCGTCGGGCCGGGACCTCCCGTGGCGGCGCACCCGCGACCCCTGGGCGATCCTGGTCTCGGAGCTGATGCTCCAGCAGACCGGCGTGGCCCGGGTCGAACCCCGGTTCCACGCCTTCCTGGCCCGCTTCCCCACACCGGCGGCCTGCGCGGCGGCGCCGGCGGGCGCCGTCGTCGACGAGTGGCAGGGGCTCGGCTACAACCGCCGGGCCGTCAACCTCCACCGCGCCGCCGTCGCCGTCGTGACCGACCACGGCGGGGCGCTGCCGACGACGCTCGCGGGGCTGCTGGCGCTGCCCGGCGTCGGTCCCTACACGGCGCGGGCCGTCCTGGCCTTCGCCCACGAGCAGCCGGTCGCGTGCATGGACGTCAACGTCACCCGGGCGCTCTCCCGCCTCGCCGGCCGGCCCATCGACCAGGCCACCGCCGACGGCCTCGCCGTCACGGCCGAGGAGCACGCCCCGGGCGGTGCCTGGGCCTGGAACCAGGCGGCCATGGAGCTGGGCGCCACCGCCTGCCGGCCCCGACCGGACTGCGCGGCCTGCCCGGTGGCCCACCGCTGCGTCTGGACCGGCTCCGGTGCCCCCGACCCGTGGATCCGCCAGAGGCCGCAGTCCCGCTTCGAGGGGAGCGACCGCCAGGGCCGGGGCCGGCTGGTCGACGCCCTGCGTCGGGCGGCGGTTTCCGAGACCGACGTCCCCGCCGCCATGGGCTGGCCCGACGACGTCGAGCGGGCCACCCGGGTCGCCGCCACCCTCCTCGCCGACGGTCTCGCCGTGCTCGACGACCGCACCGGCACCTGGCGCCTGCCCTAGACGCTCGGCCTCACGGCACCTCGACGGTCCTGATCCCCACCGGGCTCCGGTCCTCCGACTCGGGGGCCCGCGGACCGAGCACGAGGTACGAGGCCGTCCGCCCCCGCCAGACCAGGCGGTTGGCCCGCTTGTCCTCGTAGTCCACCGGCAGCAGTCGGCCGGTGCTGTCGATCACGACCGACGTCGGTTCGCCGACGGGTCGCTCCCCATGTCGCCGGCGAACACGACCGGCCCGGCGGCACCGCCTCCGGTGACGTCCTCGATGAACACGTCGTCGACGCCGAACGGGTCGCGGGGCTCGTCCCACGTGCCGTCGTCACGGGAGACGTAGAGGGCGGGCGGCGACCCCGGCGACCCCCCGTGGACGGCGATGGTCGCCCGCTCGGCCGAGCACCCGATCGTCGGCCCGATCGACAGGTCGGCGACGAGCGGCGGGGTCTCGACCGGGCGGGACGCTCCGTCGTCGAGCGAGAGCACCGACACCGTGCCGCTGTCGAAGTCGCTCTCGACCTGCCACCACTCGGTGTCGGTGGCGCAGTAGTAGGACGAGATCCGGTCGGGCAGCCCGTCGGCAACGACCTCCCAGCGATCGGATGCGCCGTCGATCGTCGCCAGCGTGCCCTGCTCGCCATGCGTCCGGAAGTAGGCCGCGGCACCGTCGTCGCCCGTCGGGTGGATCTCCCAGAGCGCCCGCATCTCGACGTCCTCGAAGCCCACCGGCAGGGTGAGGCGCGCCCAGGTCCGCTCGACGGGGTCCAGCCGGTACGACACGAGGTCGGTGGGCGGCGTGTAGCCCGAGTCCACCGGGACGGTGTCGGCGTCGATCCCCCGGCCGTAGACGTAGGCGTCCACCGTCACCTGGGTGCGGCCGAAGACGGCGGTGTCGATCTGGACGGGTCGCTCGTCGTCGAAGGGCGGCGCCGGGATGTCGGCCAGGGCGCCGGTCTCCAGGTCGAACGTCTGCCCGAAGACCTCTGCCTCCTCGGCCGCCTCCCCGCCCAGGCCGACGAGGAGGTCGTCGGTCGCCCCGACCACGCCCCAGCCGTTGGTGGGGCTGACGAAGGCGACGGGCACCTCGGTGGGATCGCCGACCGGCTCGGTCGTCGCCGGCTCGGCCTCGTCGTCCCCGTCGTCGGTGCAGCCGGCGACGGCCGTCCCGATGGCCACCACCGTGACCAGCACCACCACCGCGGCCCGCCGTCGTCCCCGCATGGCGCCAGTCTCGCCCAGGGCGACGGGCTCAGCCGGTCAGGCTGCTGCGGCCCTCGGTGCGCCACCAGCTGGCGGTGAGCTGGAGCCCCTCGACCGAGCCACGCGGCGAGATCTCCTCCCACAGCCGCTTGTAGCCGGTGGCGGCGATCAGCCAGCGGCCGTCGACCTTGACGTAGGTGTCCTCGTAGAAGGCGGCGCCCCGGACCGTCATGTCGAAGTCGAGGAGGTGGACGGTGTCCTCGAGGGCCCACGTACCGGTGGCCCGGTCGGGGCCCCGGAGGTCGATCTCGGGGTGGTGGCAGTGGTGCGACGAGTGGAACGTCTCCGAGCCCATCGTCCGCTGGAGGAAGTCGAGCACCGCCTCTCGGCCCGAGTAGGCGTTGGCGCCGCCGGAGTAGGTCGCCTCGACGTCGGGGGTCATCAGCGTGGCCATGTCGTCCCACAGCTTCTGGTCGAGGCAGCGCAGGTAGGCGTACTTGAGCCGTTCGATCAGGTGGATCTCCACCAGGTCGTCGGGGGTGAGGGGAGCGGCGGTGGTCACGAGGACTCCTCGGTGAGGAAGGCGGTGATGAGCGGGTTGACGGCGTCGGGATCCTCGACGTGGAGGAAGTGGCCCACGCCGTCGAGGATCTGGGCCCGCGAGCCCGGGTTGGGGAGGTGGGCCTCGGCGCCGGTGACGAGGTCGGCCCCGAGGCAGCCGTCGATGGCGCCGTGGAGGTAGAGGAGCGGGATCGGCGTGGGGGTCATCCACCCGGCCTGGGGGGCGTCGAGGTCGGGGCTCTTGAGCCCGTCGCCCAGGGTCGCCCGGTAGTAGCCGAGGGCGGCGGTGAGGTTGGCGGGGTCGCGCAGGGCGTCCTTCACCGCCGGTACGTCGCCCGACCCGTCGTACCCCGGCGACCAGTCGGCCCACAGACGGTCGATGAAGTCGAGGTCGTCGGCCGCCACCACGCCGTCGGCCAGCGGGCTCTGGAAGAAGAACATGTACCAGCTGCGGCGGAGCTGGTCGTAGGACGTGAAGCCGCCGAACATGGCGCCGGCCGGGGGGACGGCCATGGCCACGGCGCGCCGCCAGCGGTCGGGCTCCCAGCCCACCGCGGCGTAGGTGGCCATGGCGCCCCAGTCGTGCCCGACGATCACGGCCCGGTCGTCGCCGCCGAGCGCCTCGTGCACCCGGCTGGCGTCCCGGGCCAGGGCGCCGACCTGGTAGAGCCCGTCGGCCGGGACCGACGTCGGGGCGTAGCCGCGCAGCCACGGCGCCACCGGCCGGAACCCGGCGGCGGTGAGGGCGGGGATCAGGTACCGCCACGTGGGGGCGGCGTCGGGGAAGCCGTGGAGGAGGAGGGCGAGCGGGGCGCCGGCGTCGGCGGCGGGGTCGGTGAGCCAGGCGACGGAGAGGTCGCCGAGGTCGGTGTGCTCGATCGCCAGGCCGGTCGGAGGGGTCGGGTCCATCGCCGGGGGACCGTACTGCGGAGCACCGACTGCGTGACGACCTTCACGACCGCTCGCGGCAGGGCTCACACCGCTTGCCGCCGTATCTGAGATACCTGTCACACACAGTCCAGGCCCGGTTGAACCCGACTACGGTTCGCCGCCACCTGGGGGGTCAGGTATCAGGTACCAAGGGGACAACCACATGGTCGACATCACGTTCTGGGGGGTCCGAGGTTCGACTCCCTGTCCGTGCGATGCCAACCGGCGCTATGGCGGCAACACCGCCTGCGTCTCGATCGAGCGACCCGGCCGGGCGCCGATCATCCTCGACCTCGGCACCGGGCTCCGGTTCTTCGGCCAGACCCAGCCGACCGACGGCACGTTCACCGGCCACGCCTTCGTCACCCACATCCACTGGGACCACGTCCAGGGCCTCCCGTTCTTCGTCCCGGTCCTGCGGGCCGGCGCCCGGCTCGACGTGTACGGGCCGAAGCAGGAGGAGGGGACCCTCGACGACGCCG
>DATHEV010000786.1:0-2840 GCA_035318405.1 Iamia sp. | reverse complement strand
GGGGACTGTTGTCGGTGCACACATCTGGGGCGTAACGTTCCGTGCATGGCAGCCACCAATGACACGGTCCACTGGCGGGGTGTGCACCACCTCGCGCTGGTCACCCCCGACATGGACGCCACCGTCCGCTTCTGGCACGGCGTCCTCGGCGCCCCGCTGGTCGCCACCATCGGCACCGACACCTTCCGGCACTACTTCTTCGGCGTCGGCCCCGGCTCGACCGTGGCCTTCTTCGAGTACACGGGCGTCGAGCTGGAGAGCTTCGCCAAGCCGGCCGGCATCCCCGACCCGCGGGCGATCCAGTTCGACCACCTGGCGCTCGACCTGGCCGACGAGGCCACGCTGCTCGACCTCCGCGCCCGCCTCACCGAGCACGGCAGCGAGGTCACCGACGTGGTCGACCACGGGCTCATGCGCTCGATCTACTTCAACGATCCCAACGGGATCGCCCTCGAGGCCAGCTGGTGGGCCGACGACCCGACGGCCCTGGCCGAGGACGACGCCGGCCGCTTCACCGACCCGAACCCGGTGCCCGCGGCCCAAGAGGCGCTCGCCGCCGGACCTCTCACCGACCTCCCCCGCACCCGTCTCGTCGACGCCCCGGTCACCGGTCTCGACACCGTCTGGGACGGCGCGACCGGTGGCGGGAAACGGCTGGTCACCGGGGGCGGTCCCGGGTAGGGAGGGGCCATGAGCCTCCGCTGGCAGTGCACCTGTGTCGACACCCCCGACCCGGCCGGGCTGGCCCGCTGGTGGGCCGAGCTCCTCCGGTGGCGGATCACCTACGAGGATCCCGAGGAGGTCGTGCTGGAGCCGCCCGCGGGCAGCCCCGAGGACGGCATCTCGCCCGACATCCTCTTCCTCAAGGTCGACGACGCCAAGGTCGTCAAGAACCGCCTCCACATCGACCTCCGGCCCGACGACCGCGACACCGAGGTGGCCCGAGCCGAGGCCATGGGCGCCACCCGGGTCGACATCGGCCAGGGCGACACGACGTGGGTCGTGCTGGCCGACCCCGAGGGCAACGAGTTCTGCATCCTCCGCGCCTTCACCCCCGAGGAGCAGGCCGAGAACGCCGCCGAGGAGGCCACCACCTTGGCCACGGCCACCGATGGCGAGGCCGTCGCCTGATCCCTCCGGTGGCTCTGTCAACCGGCGGCGGGAGGTGACCGTCGGACGGGCAGTGGAGCCGCCGACCGACATCGCCGTCCCGACGGTCCCGTCATACGCCACCACCGACGAGGACGCTCTCCTGCGCCCCCTGCTGCCGGGTCTCTTCGCCTTCGCCGCGGCCGTCGCCGGCGATCGCCGCCAGGCCGAGGACCTGGTGATCGAGGCCACCGCCCGCACCCTCCCCCACCTCCGCCGAGGCCGTGTCGACGACGTCGGGCTCTACCTGCGCCGGGCGATCGTCAACGAGATGACCAGCTGGGGCCGACGCCGGCAGCTGGAGCGGCGCCAGGCGCACCACGGCCGGGCGGTGGCGGCCCGGGATGAGCCCCACAGCGCGGCGGGGGTCGACGACCGCCTGCTGTGCGCCGCCCTCCTGCGGCAGCTGCCGGTACGCCAGCGGGCCGTGCTGGCCCTGCGGTTCCTCGAGGACCGCTCGGTCGACGAGGTGGCGGACCTGATGGGCACCAGCCCGGGGACGGTGAAGACCCAGACGTCGCGGGGCCTCGCCCGCCTGCGCACGCTGATGGAGGACCACGATGGATGACCAGGCCGTGATCGAGCGCCTGCGGTCCGACCTGCGGACCCAGCGCGACGAGACCGCCGCCCCCGACTGGCTCTTGGGCGCCGGCCACCGCCGCTGGCGACGTCGTCGGGCCCGGCGGGCGGGTGCCGGCGCCGTCCTGGGCGCGGTCGTCCTGGTCGCCGTCGTGCTGACCGGCGGCTGGGGCGACGACCCCGGCGCCGTCGACACCGGCCCGGCCGGCCCCGGCCCCGTCGAGACGATCCCGACGACATCGACGTGGCCGCCGTGGACGTCGACCACCGCCACGACCGCCCCACCCCTCCCCACGGGTCCGCCGTCGCAGTCGTCGGAGGACGCCGCCCGCGACGGCATCCCCTCGAGCGTCGCCGCGCTGCCCCTCGCGGCGCGGGTGGGGGTCCAGGCCGAGGAGGCGGCGCCCGAGGGGCGCTGGACGCTGAGCGAGACGGCCGACCCCCGCCTCCCCTGCGGCGCCGGTGAGCCGGGCGATGTCTCCGGCGTCGACGTGCTCTGCGGCTGGGACGAGGTGCTGCTGCGCGACGACGCCGGGACGATCCTCCGCGCCTACCCGCTGTGGGAGATGACGTCGAGCTGGATCCACCTCACACCCGACGCCGTGTTCGGGGGGCGGGTCGGTGACGGCGCCCAGCCGTACTCGACCATCTTCCGCATCGACCGGAGCACCCTCGAGCTGACCGGGCTGATCTGGGCCGACCCGGGGCAGCAGATCGGCCCCGGGGGCCTGGCCCCCACCACCCCGGACGCATGGAGCCTCGGCCCCGACACTGTCCGCTTCGACCTGCTCGTCACCTACGGTCCCGACATCGTGGGCACCGCGGTCACGTCGGTGATCGGGCCCATCTCGGTCGACGTCGATGCGATCGAGGCGCTGTTCGCCGAGGGCTAGGAAGGCTCCAGGAAGGGGCGGTTGCCGTAGCGGTCGATGTGGACGACCTCGCCGATGGGTGGGCGGGTGGTCGGGCCGTAGCGCCCCTTGGCCCAACCGATGGGGATGATGCAGACGGGGCGGACGTCCCACGGCAGGCCGAGGATCTTGCGGGTCGAGCGCACATCCCAGATCGGCAGGGTCTGGAGCGACGCCCCCAGGCCCCCCGCCCGGCAGGCC
>DATHEV010000785.1:0-2661 GCA_035318405.1 Iamia sp. | reverse complement strand
CATCGGCGCACGGAGGACGGGACCGGCCGGCGCAGGTCGAGGACGAGCTGGTCGAGGTCGACCCGTCCCAGCGGCTCCTCGAACCAGTCGGCGGCGGGCGGGCGCAGCGCGGCCGTCTCCGTCGGCCCGAGGCGGACGGCGCCGTGGTCGACGGTGAACCCGACGGACCGGTAGCCGTCGCCGTACCAGCGGTGGAGGTACGACCCGGCGCTGCGGAAGCGCAGGTCGTCCTCGGGCGGCCGGACGATGCGGAGCGTGGCGGCGTTGGCCGTGTGCGGGGTGGCCGCCCAGTACACGACCCGGTCGTGGGTGAGGCCCTGCCACCAGCGCAGGCTCTCGGCGGCGCGCTGCTCCCGGAAGGGCGCGCTCTGTGCCTCCTCCATCCGGTGGAACTCGTAGAACGAGACGATCTGCCGCGCCGCGTGGAGGGCGGTCTCGTGGGCCCGGTCCCCCGGTCGGTGGCGCAGGCGGGCGACCAGGTCCTCGACGGCGCGGGCGTCGGCGACGATGGCCTCCTTGTCGTCCTGCATCGCGTACCAGCCGATGTGCTCGAACGGATCGTCGCTCTGGGGGCGGATCGGCTCCAGGTGGCGCTCCAGCTCGTCGAGCTGGTCGGGCGCCACGGCGGCGACGTGATCCTGGATCAGGGCGTAGGCCGAGTCCCGGGTGAAGTAGTGCTCGACCCCGACGAAGCGCACCGGGTCGGGCCGCCCGACGTTGAACGCTCGGAGCCACCGCAGGACGTCGCCGACCTCGGCCGTCTGGTACTGCGGGCTCATCCGCGCCACCAGCTGATCGGCGTCGCCCGGGCCACCCCGGATGTAGGCGTCGATCTCGAGGCCCGTGGTCCAGTCCTCCTCCCAGGCGATCGTCCGGTAGCCCATCTGCTCGACCAGGAGCCGGGCGACGCGGTGCTTCAGCGTGGTCACCTCGGCCACCCCGTGGAGCGCCTCGCCCAGGCCGACCACCGTCGCCCCCCGGAGGGCGGCACGGACGGGTGCCAGGTCGTTCAGCGGGTCGCCGGGGACGGTGGTGTCGAGCGAGTAGGCGGCCCGCCGGGCCCACCTCGTGACGGCGTCGTCCGGGTGGCCCGTGGCGCCGACCGCGGCGGACCCGACGGTGGCGGCGCCCAGCACGGCGACGAGGAACACGGCGGTGACTGCTGGGATGGGCGAGTGCCACCGACGGCGCGCCCTTCCCGGCTTGTCGACCGACAGCCCGGTGGCGACGAGCAGGGCGATGGGGAACGTCAGGAGGCCGTTCCGCCACCCTCGGCTCAGACGCCATCGACGGTCCGGTGCCGTCGGCCGGGTGTCGGCGTCCGGCCCGGAAGGCTCTGGGGTCCGGGTCCGGGTCCGGGTTCGGGCTCGGGTCGTGGTCGCAGGAGGGGCAGCCATGATCGGCCTCCTTCGGGTGGGGGAGGTGAGGGTTGACCGCGGCCGACCGTCGGGCTCATCGCTGGTGGGCGCCGGGGCGCCTCACACCACGAAGGGCGGGTAGCGGACGTCGAGCCCGACGAGCGCCTTGGCCAGCTCGCTCCGGTGGCTGGGCGCGACCATCAGGTGCTGGCGGGCGGCGTGCACGTCGTCGAGGGCCCGCAGCAGGCCGCTGCCCTCGTAGGCGGCGGCGCCCCCACCGAGCTGATGGGCCACGGAGGTCACCGCGACGGCCACGTCACACGCCACCTGGGCGGCGAGGCAGACCCTGGCCTGCACCGGGCGCGAGACCGGCTCGCCCCGGGCGGCCTGGTCGTCCGCTGCGCCGACCGCGTCCCGCAGGCCGGCGCGCGCGGCGCGCAGATGGGCGTCCGCCGTGGCCAGGTCGGCGAGGGCGAGGGGGTCGTCGCGCAGGTCGCCGCGCCGGGCCGTGCGGCCGACCCTGGTCTGGTCGGCGATGGCGTCGAGGGCACCGCGGGCGATGCCCAGCGGCGCGCTCACCAGGAGCGGCAGGTACACGGTGAGGAGCGGCCGCCGCCACAGCTGCCCGTCGGCCCAGGGTGGCCCGCCGAACGTGCAGGACCGGTCGGGGTCGATGATCAGGTCGCGGGCCACGACGTGGTCGCTGCCGGTGGCCTGAAGCCCCGACGACCGCCACGTGTCCTCGATCGTCAGCGCCGACGTCTCGACGAACACGACCTGGAAGGGGGCGTCGGCGTCAGCACCCGCGACCGTGGCGCCCAGCCCGATCCAGCGGCTGTGCCGGCAGTTGCTGGCGAACGGCCAGCGGCCCGAGAGGATGACGCCGTCTGCGCCCGGGGTGAGCGTGCCGGCGGGCGCGAGCATCGTGGCGCTGGTCTGGTCGGGATCGGCGAACACGTGGCGAGCGCCCGCGACCGGCAGGTAGCCGCCGAAGATGTTGCTCCCGGTGCCGATGATGGCGCACCACGCGGTGCTGCCGTCGACGGCCCCGATGCGCTCGCCGACGGTCACGATGTCGAGCACCGGAGCGTCCATGCCGCCGAGCTCGACCGGGAGGAGCATCCGGTTGATCCCGGTCCGGCGCAGGGCCTCGACCACCTCGTCGGACAGCTGGCGGTCCTGGGATCCGGCCTCGGTCGCGACGACGGTCAGGGCGTCGTCGAGCGCGGCGGCCACCGAGGTCGAGGTCGAGATGGTGTCGCTCAGGGCGGGAGGTGGGGTCATGGGGGCTCCTGTCGGGCGG
>DATHEV010000784.1:0-4197 GCA_035318405.1 Iamia sp. | reverse complement strand
CGCCGCCCCCGACACCGAGGTCACCGAGCGGGCGATGCGCAACGCCGACCTGACCGTCCACGTCTCGACCAAGCTCAACCGCAGCCACACCTGCCCGGGCGAGGTCTCGCTGATCCTCCCGTGCCGGGGGCGCACCGACGTCGACCCGCAGGCCGACGGGCCCCAGCACGTCAGCGTGGAGGACTCGATGGGCATGGTCCACGCCTCGCGGGGCCATCTCGACCCCCCCGCACCCGACGTGCCCAGCGAGGTCGAGGTCGTCAGCCAGGTCGCCCGCCGTCTGGTCGCCGATCGCATCCGCGCCGACTGGGTGGGGATGCAGGCCGACTACGGGCTGATCCGCGACCACATCAGCCGGGTCGTGCCCGGCTTCGAGGACTACGACGCCCGGGTGGTCGAGGGCTTCACGCTCCCCAACGGGCCCCGCGACGGCCGCACCTTCGCCACCGCCACCGGGACGGCCCGCTTCACGGTCAACCCGCTCGAGGTCCTCACCGTCCCCGAGGGCCGGCTGCTGCTCCAGACCATCCGCAGCCACGACCAGTACAACACCACGATCTACGGCCTCGACGACCGCTACCGGGGGATCAAGCAGGGCCGGCGGGTGGTGTTCGCCCACCCCGACGACCTGGCCCACCTGGGCCTCGCCGACGGCGACCTCGTCGATGTGGTCTCCGAGTGGGACGACGGCGAGCGCCGGGCCCCCGGCTTCCGCCTGGTCGCCTACCCGGCGGCCCGGGGCACCTGTGCCGCCTACTTCCCCGAGGCCAACGTCCTCGTCCCCCTCGACAGCACGGCCGACGTCAGCGGCACCCCCACCAGCAAGTCGATCATCGTGCGGTTCGAGGCGATCTAGCCGTTCTGTCAACCCTGGTGCACCGCCATGGTGCCTGGGGACGGACAGAACGAGCCCCCGCCTAGGGTCGGCCCGGTGGAGCGGCCGTTGGTGATGGGGGTCGTGAACGTCACGCCGGACTCGTTCTCCGACGGCGGGCTCTATCTCGACCACGACGCCGCCATCGCCCACGGTCGGACGCTGGTGGCGGCCGGGGCCGACGTGGTCGACGTCGGGGGCGAGTCGACCCGGCCCGGCGCCGACCCGGTGCCCGTCGCCGACGAGATCGAGCGGGTGCTGCCCGTCGTCGCCGCCCTCGCCCCGATCGTCCGGGTGAGCATCGACACCCGCAAGGCCGAGGTGGCGGCCGCCGCCGTCGCCGCCGGGGCGACCCTGGTCAACGACGTGTCGGCCACCCTCCACGAGGTGGCGGCCGCCACCGGCGCCGGCTGGGTGGCCATGCACATGCGGGGCGATCCCCGCACCATGCAGCGCGACCCCCGGTACGCCGACGTGGTCGACGACGTCCGGGCGTTCCTCGTCGAGCGGGCCGAGACGGCCGTCGCCGCCGGGGTCGAGGAGGTCTGGATCGACCCCGGGATCGGCTTCGGCAAGACCGTCGACCACAACCTCGAGCTGCTGGCCCGCCTGGGCGAGCTGGTCGCCACCGGGTTCCCGGTCGTCCTGGGCACGTCCCGCAAGCGCTTCCTCGGGGTCCTGCTGGCGGGGGCCGACGGGGTCGAGGGCCCGGTGGTCCCCGACGACCGCATCGAGGGCTCGCTGGCCACCGCGGTGTGGGGCTACGCCGCCGGGGCGCGGATGGTCCGGGCCCACGACGTGGCCGCCACGGTGGCCGCCGCGAGGGCCGTCGCAAGCCTCTGACCAGGGCAGTCGCCCGCGGCGGCGGGATGAGGCATGATCGGAGACGCTGTTCGGAGACAGGAAAGGCACTTCCCCATGGGGATGAAGGGCAAGTGGGCCCAGGGGATCAAGCCCCGCAACTTCTCATGGGTCATCAAGGACCGCCTGGCGGTGTGCGAGCGGCCCGGTGGCTACGGCGCCAACCACCGGCGGGTGCGGCGTCAAGAGGAGATCATCTGGGTCCGGGAGCAGGGCTTCACCAAGGTGATCTCGCTCATCCCGGCCAGCCACAACCTCCACAGCTACACCGAGCTCGAGGTGTCGTGGCTCCACCGCCCGCTGCGCAGCCACGACGAGCCGGCCCCGATCCTGGCCAACCTCTTCCCCGAGATCGAGCGGCTGCTGGCCGACGGGCACAAGCTGCTGCTGCACGGCGACGAGCTGGGCGACCGCATCGCCGGCATCGTCGCCGCCTACGTCATCTGGTCGGGCCTGGTGCCCGAGGCGCCCAAGGCCACGATGCTCGTGGAGCGGATGCTCACCCGCCAGATCGGGCCGGTGGGCCGCGAGCTCATCGCCCTGGCCCCCGACCTCCCTGGTGCCCGTGCCTGACGGCGACCTGATCGAGCTGCGCGGCCTGACCGCCCTCGGCGTCTGCGGCGCCCTCCCCGAGGAGCAGGAGCGGGCCCAGCCGCTGGAGGTCGATCTCGACATCCACGCCGACCTGGGCACCGCCGGCGAGTCCGACGACCTCGACGACACCGTCGACTACGGCGCCGTGTGCGAGCTGGTCGAGCGGGTCGTCACCACCGAGCGGTTCCAGCTGCTGGAGCGGCTGGCGGCGCGCATCGCCGAGGTCGTCCTGTCCGACGACCGGGTCCAGGGCGTCACCGTGGCGGTCCGCAAGCTGCGACCCCCCGTGTCCCAGATCGTCGACACCTCGGGGGTGCGCATCACCCGTACCCGCCCCGAGGCCAGCCGAGGGTGACCGCCCGCCGCCGGGTGGTGCTCGGCATGGGGAGCAACCTCGGCGATCGCGCCGCGCACCTGCGGACGGCGGTGGCGGCCCTCGGCGACGAGGTGGCGGCGGTGTCCGACGTCTACGAGACGGCCCCGGTGGGCGGCCCCGAGCAGGGGCCGTTCCTCAACCTGGTGGTCGTGCTCGACACCGATCGCCCGGCCGACGAGGTCCTCGCCCGGGCCCAGGAGCTGGAGGCGGCCGCCGAGCGGGTCCGCATCGAGCGCTGGGGGCCCCGCACCCTCGACGTCGACGTGCTGTGGATCGACGGCGAGACCCTCGACCGGCCGGATCTGGTCGTCCCCCATCCCCGCATGTTCGAGCGGGCCTTCGTGCTCGTGCCCCTGGCCGACGTGGCGCCGGACCTGGTCCCGGCCGACGGCCCGCCCGCCGACGGCGTCACCCGCGTCGGCGTCCTGGACGGCGGGTCGCGGCGATGACCGAGGAGGAGCGGCGCCGGGGCATCGAGATGGTCCTCGACCACCGGCCCGCCATCGACCTGGGCGAGCTCCAGGCGCTGCTGGCCAAGGCCGGCGTGGAGGTCGACGCCACCACGCTGGTGGAGGATCTCGACGCCCTGGGCTACGACGTCGACGACGAGCCGGTGGACCCGGACGTCGAGGACGAGGCGCTCGTCGACGACGTCGACGACGAGGTCGTCGAGCCGGCGGGGCCGGACGTCGTCGTGCTCGAGAGCGAGGACGTCGTTCCGGCCGAGGACGACGACGGTCACCGCCCGGGCCGCCGGCTGGGGACGATGGTGGTGCTGGCCGCCGCCGCCGTGGTGCTCCTGGTCATCCTGGTCGTCGTCTTCGTCTCCGACGGCGACGGCGACGGCGGGGACGACGTGGCCGTCACCGAGCCCGGGGACACGAGCGTCGCGCAGGCCGGGGGCACCAGCGCCCCGGACACCGCCGACACCACCCCTCCGCCGATCGCCCCGGAGGGGCCCGGCAGCGACCCCGCCCTCGACGTCCCCGAGACCCTCACCGACGACTTCGAGCGGGCCGACATCGGCGACTTCCCCGGCCTGGCGACCTGGGAGCTGCTGAGCGGCGACTGGGCCAACACCGACGGCAACCTCGACGTCATCGGGGTGCCCGAGGACGGCCTGGCCGTGGCGGCCTTCGAGGTCGACAGCGGTGACATCCGGGCCCAGGTCCAGGTCGATCGGCCCGCGGCGCGCGCCGGCATCGCCTTCCGCGTCGTCGACGGGGCGAACCTGTTCGTCTGGGCGCCGGTGCCCGAGATCGGCTCGATCATCCTCTACGAGGTGGTCGACGGCGTGGCCACCGGGGTCGCCGATGCCGGGTTCGTCGAGCCGGGCGACGGGATGCCGGCCCTGGGCATCAACCTGGTCGGGGACCGGGCCGAGCTGCTCCGCGACGGCGTGGTGGTGGCCACCTACGACTCGCTCCCGCCGGCCGAGGCCCCCACCCGGATCGGGGTGGCCGTCCTCGATGGCGGCGAGGGCCTGCCCCTC
>DATHEV010000783.1:0-4699 GCA_035318405.1 Iamia sp. | reverse complement strand
CGGCGACCATCGTGGCGACGTAGCCCTCGGCGGCCTGGAGGATGCGGCTGGCGCCGGTGGGCAGGTCGTGGCGCAGCTCGGGGGTGCGGATGCGGAGGCGGTCCATGTCGATGACGTTGATGTCGGCGCGCAGCCCCTCCTGGACCAGGCCGCGGTCGTTCAGCCCGTAGAGCGACGCGTTGCCGTGCGACAGCTTGCGCACCAGCAGCTCGATCGGTAGCCGCTCACCCCGGCTCCGGTCACGGCCCCAGTGGGTGAGGTGGAACGTCGAGGCCGAGCAGTCGGAGATGAGGTTCACGTGGGCGCCGGCGTCGGACAGCCCCGTGACGGTGTGCGGCTCGAGGAGCATCTCCCGGCACACCCCCAGCGAGCCGTCGACGAAGTTCGACCCCAGGATGGCGTAGAAGGCCCGGCCCTCGTCCTCGAGGAGCAGGTCGTACATGTGCTCCTCGGGCGTCTTGCCCATGGCCATGGCCGTGGCCATCACCGACTGGTCCAGGGTGGGCTCGTAGTCCACCGGGTCGGTGAGCGGGAACGTCAGCGGCAGGGCGACGGCGAAGAGGGCGGTGAGGTTGTCGGACAGGTCGGGGCTCGACGACGCGGCCAGGCCGTCGCCGATGATGGCGGCCTTCACCTCGGGCCGGCGCATCTCCGCCACCCGATCGGCCAGGGGCATGGCGGCGATCTTCTCGTAGCTCGGACGCCCGCGGAACAGGTGGTAGGTGTCGAGGCTGGTCATGATCGTGACCGACCGAGGGATGATCTGAGGGCGGAGGTCGGAGCCAGCGGCGTTGGCCTCGGCGGCGGCGTCGATCACCTGGCGCCAGTGGTCCGGGGCCTCGAACAGCTGGGCCACGGTGAAGGTGACGGGGCGGCCGCTGTGGCGGGACACGTCGTCGAGGAGCGGGAGCTCCTCGAGCGGGGTCGCCCGCTCACCGCCCAGGCCGTCGAGCGCGCCGATGGTGCCGGCGACGATGGCCTCGAACACGCCGTGGCCCGCCCGCTTGAGGCCCTCGGCCAGGGCGAGCAGCTCCTGGCGGACCGCGAAGGTCCCCGGCACGGGCTCGCCCGACACCGAGCGGTGGCCGATCGTCCTGCTGGTGGACACGCCCAGAGCGCCGGCGCGCAGCGCCTCCTCCGTCAGACGGGTCATCTCCGCCAGGTCCTCGGCGGTGGCGTCCTCGTTGGCCGCGCCCCGGGCGCCCATCACGTAGAAGCGGAGGGCCCCGTGGGCGATGTGGGCGCCGATGTCGAGCGCGTACTGGCGGCTGTCGAGGAGGTCGAGGTACTCGCCGAAGGTCTCCCACGCGCCCCACGGCATGCCGACGTGGAGGGCGGCGCCGGGGATGTCCTCGACGCCCTCCATGAGGTCGATGAGGGCGTCGACGTCGGAGGGCCGGACGGGGGCGAAGCCGACGCCGCAGTTGCCCATCACCAGCGAGGTGACGCCGTTGCTCGCCGAGGGCTCGAAGGCGTCGTCCCACGTGGCCTGGCCGTCGTAGTGGGTGTGGACGTCGACCCAGCCCGGGGTCACCAGGCAGCCGTCGGCGTCGAGCTCCTGGCGGGCGGGTTCGTCGACCTCGCCCACGGCGACGATGCGGCCGTCGCGCACGCCCACGTCGCCGGTGACGGGTGGGGCCCCGCTCCCGTCGACGATCGAACCGCCTCGGATGACCACGTCGAGCACGGTCGGACCTCCTGCGTCGCGTTTGTGGAAACGCGCGTGACCATACCTGGCCGGTGGCCTTCCTGCCGGGTGTGGTGAACGTTCCGAACGTTCTGAGAGTTCAGAATCTCGTGAACGTTCAGAACGTTCACAACGACGTCAGGAGGTCGCGCATCGCCGGACAGGCGGGGGGCGGTACGGTCCGCCCGTCACCGCTCGCTCCGCAGGGGGACCGAATGGATCGCAGGACCTTCCTCATGCACGCCGGGCGCGCCGGCGGTTTCCTCGTGCTGGGCGGGGCGGCGTTGGCCGCCTGCTCCGACGACGAGTCCGACCCCGGGTCGTCCTCGGGATCGTCGGGGACCTCAGGGTCGGGATCGGGATCGGGATCGGGCTCGTCGACCACGGCGGCGCCGTCGACCACCAACGCCGACGGTGTGCCCGCGGGGTCGATCCTCGATGGCACGGCGGCGGACAGCGGCATCGACCACGTCGTCGTCGTGATGATGGAGAACCGCTCGTTCGACCACTGGCTGGGCTGGCTGGGCGGGGACGAGGCGTGGCTGGAGCAGGGGCGCAGCCGCTACGGCGGCGACTTCGGGGTGACGGCGAACCTCGAGCAGAGCTTCACCGACCCGGCCGGGCAGGAGGTGGCGACCCAGCACCTGCTGGAGCTGCTCTCCGGCGGCAACCCGTGGCGGGGCTGCGGCCACCCCGACCCGGGCCACGGCTGGGACCACGGACGGGTCCAGCGCGACCAGGGGTTCCTGGCCGACGGCAGCCGCAACGACCCCTTCGCCCTCGGCTACTACCTGGGCGACGACCTGCCCTTCAGCTCGCTCCTGGCCCGGCGGTTCACCGTGTGCGACCACTCGTTCGCCTCGGTCCTCGGACCGACCTACCCGAACCGGGAGTACCTGCACTCCGGCCAGTCCGGTGGAGAGAAGACCAACTACCTCCCTCTCGAGGACGGCGGCTTCACCTGGGAGACCATCTGGGACCGGCTCGAGGCCGCCGGGGTCGAGCACGGCTACTACTACACCGACCTGCCCACGACGCTGCTGTGGGGGACCCGCATGACGCCGTGGGCGTCCGAGGTCGACCAGTACTTCCAGCGCTGCGAGGACGGCACCCTGCCGGCGGTGTCGTTCGTCGATCCGGGCTTCCTCGGCGGGTCGCGCACCGACAACCACCCGCACGGCGACGTCCGCGCCGGTGAGCGCTTCGTCCGCGATGCCTTCGCCGCGTTCGCCCGGTCGCCGCACTGGGAGCGCGGGCTGTTCGTCCTCACCTACGACGAGTGGGGCGGGTTCTTCGATCACGTGGCACCGCCGACGTTCCCCGACGATCGAACCAGCACCGACGACGCCGAGAACTTCGGCCAGGCCGGGTTCCGCGTCCCGACCGTGCTGGCCTCGCCGTTCGCCCGGCCGGGCTCGGTCGACAGCCGGGTCTACGACCACACCTCGGTGCTGCGGTTCCTGGAGTGGCGGTTCCTCGGCGCCCCGCCGGAGGGCACGGGGGGCGACGGGTGGTGGCTCACGACCCGCGACCGCAACGCCCTCAACCTGGGCGCGTCCCTCGTGACCGAGGCGACCCCCGACCTGGACCTCGATCTCGACGTGGACATCGCCCCCGAGTCGCCGGCCTGCGCCGAGGATGCCGAGGCCGAAGGGCTCTCGGTCGACATCGGCGACCCGCACGCCTTCGAGCTGGCCCTCGACCAGGGCTACTTCGAGCGGGTCGGGTTCACGCCCAAGCCGACGCTGATGGCGCGCGACTGGGTGGTCTGACTCGGGTCGGGTCCGAGCCTGCGATGCCCGCGCTGCCCCGGCCTCACGCCGGGGGGCGGACCATCAGGTGCACGGGGGACGGTCCGGCTCGGGACCGCCACACCGGCTCACCCCGCACGCCGGCGGCGTGGGCCAGGCGGACGTCGGGGACCAGGAGGGCGAGCCCCCATCCGCCGAAGCGCTCGGCGGTGATCTGGCCCAGCCGGGCGTAGACGTCGCGCACGTCGCTCGACCCGCTGGCGAGGCGACCGCCCCACGGCGGGTTGGTGACGATCCAGCCCCGGCCGGTGCCCTCGGGCGGGACGAGGGCCGACACGGCGGCCAGGGCCACGTCGACCCGGTCGGCCACCCCGGCGCGCGCCGCGTTCTCGGTGGCGGCGGCCACGACGCCTGCGTCGCGGTCGCGCGCCAGGATCGGAGCGCGGGCCGAGGTCGCCGCCGCGTCCCGGTCGGAGCGAACCGAGGCCTGGACCGACGCCCAGGTCCCGGGGGCGAACGAGGGCCAGCCCTCGACGGCGAAGCGACGATCGGCGCCGGGGGCGGCGCCGGCGGCGCGCCGGGCGGCCTCGATGGGGATCGTGCCCGAGCCGGCGAACGGGTCGACGAGCGGCTGGTCGGGCTGCCAGCCCACCGCCGCGAGGGCGGCCGCGGCCAGCGTCTCCCGGAGGGGGGCCTTGCCGGCCGGTCCCCGCCAGCCGCGGTGATGGAGGGGAGCGCCGGAGCTGTCGACCCGGACCGAGATGCGGTCCCGGTCGATGCGGACCACGACCAGCTGCGGTGGCGGTGACGACGAGCGGTCGTCGTCGGGGTCGGCGCCGGGCGCCCCGGCGGCGGGCGCCGGACCGAGGTGGAGCAGTCGACGGAGCCGTTCCTCGACCGCCCCGGTGTGCTGGAGCTTCGAGCGGTGGCTGGTGATGCGGAGCCGGACGGGCCGGCGGCGGTCGAGGAAGGGGTCGACGTCGACGGCGTCGATGCGCTCCTCCAGGGCGGCGAACGATCGGGCGGTGAGCTCGCCCGCGTCGACCAGGACCCGGGTGGCGGTGGCCAGCCGGACGTTGGCCTCGTAGAGCTGCCGGTCGGTGAGCCGGGCGGCGAGGGCGCCGGTGCCGGCCGGGCGGCTGCGGATGCCGAGCTCGTCGAGCTCGGCGGTGACCAGCCCCTCGAGGCCCGGGAGGCACACGACCACGGCGGCCAGGCGATCGGGACGGCCGCGCCGGCTCCCGGTGGATGGAGGCGCAGG
>DATHEV010000782.1:0-2412 GCA_035318405.1 Iamia sp. | reverse complement strand
GGCCGCCCCCTGGGTCTCCGCACCGTCGATCACGAAGGTGGCCGGCGCGACGGCCGCCGCCTGGTCGACCTCGGTGACGCCGTCGAGGTCGTCCAGGACCGCGGGGCTGAGCGTGCCGCCGCCGAACACGGGCGTGGTGATCGCCAGGTCGGCGTGGCCGAAGCCGTCCGATGCGTCACCTTCCACCGTTGCGGCCATGGAGCCGGCGAACACGGTGAACATGGTGACGACGGCGACGCCGATGAGGAGGGCGGTGGCGGTGCGCGCCGTGCGCCGGGGCTGCCGCCCGGCGTTCTGGGCGGCGATGTCACCGTTCAGGCCCCGGGTTCGGCGCAAGGCGGCGCCGAGCACGCGGGCGAAGGCAGGGAGGATGGCGGGAGCGATCAGCAGGGTGCCGACCGTGAGGAGCAGCGCACCAGCGCCGATCAAGGCGACTGCTCCGCCCGCACCGGCGATGGACATCCCGATCCCGGCGACGAGGAGGCCGATCGCCACGATGCCGCGAAGGCGGCCCACCGGAGGGTCGCCGGCGGACGCCCGCAGCGCCTCGATCGGGGCCACCCGGGCGGCCCGCCGGGCGGGGGCGCGGCTGGCCAAGAGGGTCGCGACGATCCCGACGGTCGGGCCGATCACCACTGCCAGCGGCCCGACGATCAGGCCACCGGTGGGGAGGGCGAGGCCGAAGGCGGCGAACAGCACCTTGAGCAGGGCCCCGACGCCGACGCCCGCGGCCACGCCGACGGCCGATCCGATGACGCCGATGATCAGCGCCTCGATGGTGACCAGCCGCCGGACCTGCTTGCCCGTCGCACCGATGGACCGGAGGAGCGCGAGCTCGCGGGTGCGCTGGGCGACGGTGATCGAGAAGGTGTTGTTGATGCTCAGCCCGGCGACGAACAAGGCGATGAGGGCGAAGGCCACGAGGAACACCCGGATCGGCCCGAGGAAGCTGAGGCTGTCGAGCCGCTCCTGGACGATGTCATCACCGGTGACGGCTTCGACGTCCGTCGGCAGGACCTCGCCGATGCGGGTGCGCAGCTGGTCGGCGTCCGCCCCGGCGTCGCCCCGGACCGCGATCGAGCTCACGGTGTCGGGCTGACGCATGAGGAGCTGCTGGGCGGCCTCGAACGGGAACGCGGTCATGGTGGTCTCGCCGAACCCGTCGGCACCGCCGAAGGTCGAGATCCCGACGATCGTCACGCCCACCGGTGCGGGGAGCTGGACGACGGTCCGGTCCCCGACGGACAGCCCGCCGCTCTCGGCCGCGCCCCGGTTGATCACGACCTCGTCCGGTGCCTCTGGCGCTCGCCCCTCGTCGAGGGCGTAGGGGTTGAGCTCGGGGGTGGTGATCCAGTTCCCCGCCAGGCGGGGCGGTCCGTTGCCGCCGATGGGGTCGCCGTCGGTGCCGAGGAGCTGGCCGTAGCCGACGATCTGGGCCTCGGCCACGGCGACACCGTCGATCGCCTCGACCTGCTCGACGAGCGACCCGGCGACGGGACGGCGGCCGGGGTCGGCCTCGAGAGAGGCCTCGAGCGGCGACTCGCCGCGCACGATGACGTCGGTGCCCGCCGCCGTATCGGTGAACAGGTCGTCGAAGTTGGCGGCGATCGTGTCGCCGAGGACGATCGTGCCCACGAGGAACGCCACGCCGAGCACGACGGAGATGGCGGTGCTGGCGAGCCGTCGGCGGCGCGCCCAGAGTGATTGCCAGCTCAGCTGGAGCATCTCAACCTCCCAGCTGCTTCATGCGGTCGAGCACGCGCTCGGCGGTCGGGTCGTCCATCTCGTCGACGAGCCGGCCGTCGGCGAGGAACACGACCGAGTCGGCATACCCGGCGGCGACGGGGTCGTGGGTGACCATGGCGACGCTCTGGCCGAGCTCGTCGACGGCCCGCCGGAGGAAGCCGAGGACCTCGGCGCCGGCCCGCGAGTCGAGGTTGCCCGTGGGCTCGTCGGCGCACACGATCTCCGGCCGGGTCGCCAGGGCCCGGGCGACCGCGACCCGTTGCTGCTGCCCGCCCGAGAGCTCGCTCGGCCGGTGGTCGAGACGGTCACCCAGGCCGACGGCGGCGATCACCGTGTCGACCCATCCCTTGTCGAGCTGCTGCCCGGCGAGACGGAACGGGAGGCTGATGTTGTCCGCCGCCGTCATGGTCGGCAGCAGGTTGAAGGCCTGGAACACGAAGCCGACCTTCTCCCGCCGCAGGACGGTCAGCTCGTCGTCGGTCAGCCCGGCGAGATCACGACCGCCGATGAAGGCGGTGCCGTGGGTGAGCGAGTCGAGCCCGGCCATGCAGTGCAGGAGCGTCGACTTGCCGGAGCCCGACGCCCCCATGATCGCGGTGAGCGCGGAGCGGGGGATGTCGAGGGTGACGTCGTCGAGGGCTCGAACAGCGTTCTCGCCGCGCCCGA
>DATHEV010000781.1:0-5712 GCA_035318405.1 Iamia sp. | reverse complement strand
GGCTGGCTGACGCCCGAGGACCGCTACGCCCTCAAGACCTGGGGGGTGTGCACCCAGCTCCAGGATCACGTCTTCATGGTGCGGATCCGTACCCCCGGCGGCGTGCTCCCGACGGCCCAGGCCCGGGCCATCGCCCGGCTGGGCGCCCGCCACGGCTCGGACTGGCTCCACCTCACCACCCGGCAGAACATCGAGCTCCACTGGGTGGCCGACCGCGCCGTCCGCGAGCTGCTGGCCGACCTCGAACGGGCCGGCCTGTCGACCCGATCGGCCTGCGGCCACACCCTCCGCAACGTCATGTCGTCGGAGGACGCCGGGGTCGCCCTCGACGAGCCCTTCGACTGCCTGCCCGACGCGGTCGCCGCCAGCGAGGCCATCGTCGCCCGCTCCGCCGAGCTCAACTGCATCCTCCCGAGCCGGATCAACATGGCCTTCGGCGGCTCGCCCCGCTGCCGCGAGGACGCGCTCATCAACGACGCCGCCTTCGTCTCGGTGGTGGTCGACGGTGTGGCCGGCTACCGGGTCTACGCCGGTGGCAGCCTGGGCAAGGCCCCGAGCCTGGCCATCGAGCTGTGCGACTTCGTGCCCCGGGCCGACGCCCTCGCCGCCGCCCTGGCCCTGACCGAGGTGTTCGTGGCCCACGGCGACCTGTCGACGCCGACCAAGGGGCGGATGAAGTTCTGCATCGAGGCCATGGGCGCCGACGCCTTCCGCGCCGCCTGGGCCGAGGCCCTCGCCGCCGAGCGGGCGAAGCCGCACCCCGCGCCGGTGCCCGTCGACGTGCTGGAGCCCGGTGATCGGGCCGCCGCCATCCGCCGCCGGCCCGAGGGGGGCTGGTCGGCCGGGGTCCGGCCCCAGCGGGTGCCGGGGCTGGCGTCGGTCACCATCGCCCTGCCGCTCGGCGACACCAACCAGTCCGAGCTGGAGGCGATCGCCGACCTGGCCGACCGCCACGGCGACGGCCACCTGATCCTCGGTCGCGACCAGGACGTCGTCCTGCGCAACGTGCCCGTCGAGGCGGTCGCCGCCATCCGGGCCGCCCTCGCCCCCCGGGGCCTCGCCTTCCTGGGCGAGAGCCCCGAGGCCGCCATCCGGGCCTGCACCGGGTCGTCGGTGTGCGCCCTCGGCATCTCGCCCGCCCCCGAGTCGGGCCGGATGCTCCTGGCCACCCCCGGACTGCGCCGCAACAGCTCGCTGCGGGTCCACGTGTCGGGCTGCCCCAACAGCTGCGCCCAGCACCAGGCCGGCGACATCGGCCTGTCGGGCACCAAGGTCCGCATGGGCGGGGCGACCCGTCTCGGCTACCACCTGTACCTCGGCGCCGATCTGCTCGCCGGGCGGGTGGGGGAGGTGGTCGGGCGCATGGCCGCCGACGACGCCCCGGCCGTGATCGATGCCGTCATCGGCACGTGGGAGGCCCACCGCCACGGCAGTGAGCCCCTGTCCGCCACCGTCGCCCGTCTCGGCATCGACGCCTTCGCCGCCACCCTCGAGGCCGTCCTCGACGACCGCTGGGCCACCGGCCCCGAGCCCACCGACGTCGACACCCCCGTCCCCACCCCTCGCGTCGCCGTCCCCGCCGTCGCCTGACCCACGCCCACTCGGTGCCAGGCACCGAGTGACCGGTTCACCCACCCCAAGGAGATCACCGTGCCCATCCCCGTCCCTGCTGCCCTCGACGACGCCGGAGCGCTCGCCGCCACCAAGGCGAGCGTGCTCCGGTCGAGCCCGTTCAGGTACCTGGCCAGCTCGGCGCTGGCCGGGGCCTACGTCGGCATCGCCGTGGTGCTGCTGATCAGCCTGTCGGCGCCGCTGGCGGCCAGCGGCTCGGCCGCCACCAAGATCGTCCAGGCCGCCGTGTTCGGCGTCGCCCTGACCCTCGTCGTCTTCGCCGGCGCCGAGCTGTTCACCGGCAACGCCATGGTCATGCTCCAGGGCCTGAAGGCCAAGACGGTGTCGACCGTCGACCTGGCTGCGGTCTGGGGCGCCTCGCTGGTCGGGAACCTGCTCGGCTCGCTGGTGCTGGCCGGCATCGTCCACGGCGGTGGGACCCTCACCGGGCCGGGCGCCGACCTCATCGCCACCGTGACCGACGCCAAGGCGGCGACGGCCGGGCCGCAGCTCTTCTGGCGCTCCGTCCTGTGCAACCTGCTCGTGTGCCTGGGGCTGTGGATGGCCAGCCGGGTCCAGTCCGATGCGGCCAAGGCCATCGTCCTGTGGTGGGCCCTGCTGGCCTTCATCGGCTCGGGCTTCGAGCACTCGATCGCCAACATGACGATCTTCGGCCTCGGCATCCTCGAGGGCAGCGCCACGGCCGGCGAGCTGGCCCGCAACCTGGCGTGGACCGTGCCCGGCAACATCGTGGGCGGCGGCCTCATCGTCGGGCTCGGCTACGCCTGGATCGGCCGCCCGGCACCGGCCAAGGTCCCGGCCGCCGAGCCGGTCGAGGTGCCCGCCGACCTGGTGCCCGCCGGCTGAGAGGCCGCCGGCTGACACCTAGACGGTGACCACGGCGTTGACGGCCGCCGCCACCGTCGCCGCCGTGGCCCGCATGCCCGCGGCGTTGGGGTGCACGGGCGCCGCCGCGGTGGAGGGGATCAGTCCCTCCACCCAGCGGGTGCTCGAGCCGGTGCACACACTTAGGCCACGGCGGCGAGCTGGCGATCAGATCCGGCGGGAAGCCGCCGGATCTGATCGCCAGCTCCGGGGAGGAAGCCGTCCGCTCAGCCGGCGAGGCGGTAGCCGCGGCGGGGGACGGTCTGGAGGGCGTCGCCGGCGGGGCCCAGGCGGCGGCGGAGACGGGCCACGGTCACCTCGACGACGTGGGGGTCGGTGCCCGGCTCCCAGACGGTGCGGGCCAGGCGGTCCTTGCCGACGACGGCACCGTCGGCGTCGACGAGGGCGGCGAGGAGCTGGGCCTCGCGCCGGCTGAGGCTGACCACGTCGGTCCCCACCTCGACCGAGGTCCCCTGGAACACGGCGGCGCCCCCGGCCAGGGCCACGACCCGGCGCCGGGGCGCCAGCGCCTCGGCCAGGCACCGCACCATGGGCCCGAGACGCCATCGGGCCGGGTGCACGGGCCGGTCGACCCCGTGGGCGGCGAGGCGGGCCGCGCTCACGGGCCCGACGCACACGGGCAGCACCGACCCGCGCAGCGCGTCCCGGACGCCCTCGGCCAGCGCCTCTCCGCCGGTGTCGGCGGCGATGGCGAAGAGGTTGGAGATGGCCGCCGCGCTGGTGAACGTCACCGCGTCGAGGCCGCCGTCGGCGAGGGCGGCGATCAGCGACGTGGCGGGGGCCAGGTCGTCGGGCAGGACCCAGCGGTACACGGGGACGTCGACCACCCGGGCCCCGGCCTGGGCGAGGGCCCGGGCCAGGTACGGCTCGGCGGCGCCGTCGCGCTGGACGGCGATGCACCGCCCGGCCAGATCGGTGCCGAGGTGGGCCTCGACCTCGGCGCTGCTCTCGCCGGGTGCCCGCCACGAGGCGTCGAGTCCGACGGTGGCCAGGGCGCCGGCGGCCTTGGGGCCGCGGGCGATGACGGTGGCGCCGTGGAGGGCGGCGCGCAGGCCGTCGCCCCGGTCGTGGCCGTCGGCGGCCTCGAACCAGGAGCGGATGCCGACCCCGGTCAGGGCGACGAGGGTGTCGGGCGGGTCGGCGATCACGGCCTCGGTGGCCGCGGCCAGCTCGGCCCCGTCGGTCAGCGGGAGGGTGCGGATGACCGGGCCGTGGACGACCTCGGCGCCGCGGCGGCGCAGCAGCTCGGCCTGCTCGTCGGCGCGGCGGTCGGCGGTGACCCCGACGGTGAACCCGTCCAGGGGCGCCAGCATCCGGCGAGGCTCGTCGGTGGCGGTTTCGGGGGCGTTTCCCGGTCGTGACCACCCCGTGTCGCGCCCCTCGCAGCGCTCTGACCAGGGTGTGATGTGGCCCAATGGATCCTCCAAGCGGATCACAAGCCTCCTGCCAGCGGTCGTTCGTACCGTCGTCCCATGTTCGAGTGGCTCATGCACCTGGCCGAGGGGTCCGTCGCCAGCCCCTGGGTGTACCTGGGGCTGTTCGCCCTGGCGGCCATCGACGGCGTGATCCCCGCCGTGCCCAGCGAGAGCGCGGTGATCTCCGTCGGGGTGGTGGCCGCCACCGGCGACGCCGACCTCGCCCTCGTCATCCTGGCCGGCGGTCTCGGCGCCCTGGCCGGCGACCACCTGGCCTACGCCTTGGGCCGCGCGCTCGGCGGGCGGCTGGACCGCCCGTCCGGGGGCGACCGCCGCACCCGGCGCCGGGTCGCCCTGGCGAAGGCGCAGGACCTCCTCCGCCGGCGGGGCCCGTCGCTTCTCATCGTCAGCCGCTACATCCCGGGGGGCCGCACGGCCACGACGCTCGCCGCCGGCTCGGTGCGGCTCCGGCTGCGCACCTTCACCGCCGTCACCGCCCTGGCCGGCACGGCGTGGGCCACCACCAGCGCCCTCATCGGGTACCTCGGCGGCCGGGCGTTCGAGGATCGACCCCTGGCCGGCATCGCCGTCGGCATCGGTGTGTCGCTGGTGCTGGCCGCCCTGGTCGAGCTCGCCCACCGCCCGCGAGCCCGGTGGAGCAGGGGCCCGGAACCGGGTGTCCATCCCACCGAGCTCGAGGAGAAGATCGACGACGCCCTCGCCGCCTGACCCGGCAGATCCGAGCCGTTCAGGTCGGGGAGATCTCGGCGACGGGGACCGGTGGGAGGGTGACGTCGTCGGCCAGGCCCAGGGCGCACACGCCGTCAACCTGGCCCACGCCCCGGAGCTCGACGCTGCGGGTGTCGAGCCGGCACACCCAGTCGGGCGCCTCGGCCGCCACCCGGCGGGTGGCCAGCATCTCGCCCGGCTGGGCCACGTCGCAGAGACGGGCGGCGATGTTGACCGCCCGCCCGATGTAGTCGTCGCCCTGGAACAGGATCACGCCGCCCCGGGACACGCCGGCCCGGAGCTGGAGCCGGGAGTTGACGCTGACCCGCGCCATCAGCTCGGCCACGGCGGCGATGGTCGGTCCGGCCTGGACGCCGACGACCATGGCCCCGTCGCCCAGCCACTTGGCCACCCGCACCCCCCGCCGGGCGGTGACCTCCGAGGCGCCCAGGCGGAACAGGGCGAGCATCTCGACGGCGGCGGCCACGCCCTCGTCCTCGATGAAGGCGGTGAAGCCCGAGAGGTCGACGAAGGCGAAGGTGCGATCGACGGCGATGGGCCCGCCGGCGGGCGGCAGGTCCTCGGGTCGCTCGGTCCCGCGACCGAACCGGGCCCGTTCGGCCTCGTCCTCTCCTGACACGCCCATCCGGTCTCCTCGTCCGCCCCGATCTTGGCCCACCAGCCCCGCCCCGACGAACGGGAACGGGATCGGCCGGCGTGGCACGATGCGGCGGTGGTCCCACCGGTCCGGCACCTCCTGCGGGCGAGAGACCTGGCCGACGGGTGGTACTTCGAGCCGCTGACGGTCGCCGACCTGGCTCGGGCCGCCGGGCGGTCCCGGGCCCACTTCAGCGTCGAGTTCCGGCGGGCCTTCGGCGAGACGCCCCACCAGTACCTGCTGACCCGTCGTCTGGAGCGGGCCGCGGCGCTGCTGCGCGACACCGATCGGAGCGTCACCGAGATCTGCTTCGCCGTCGGGTTGGCGAGCGTCGGCTCGTTCACGACCAGCTTCGGCCGCGTCTACGGGATGTCGCCGCAGGCCTACCGCCGC
>DATHEV010000780.1:0-9915 GCA_035318405.1 Iamia sp. | reverse complement strand
GGCGGATCTCCCCGAGGCCGCCGGCAGCGTGGCCTTCCCCAATGCGTTCGAAGGCCCCGACATGGCCAGCCCCCCCGAAGAAGGAGCGGTGGCATGAGCATCCTCGACGCCGACACCGAGAACCCGTCCCTGCTCCACCGGCGCAGGTTCCTCGCCGGCATCGGCGTCGGAGCGGCCGCCGTGGCCTTCGCCGCCTGTGGTGGCGACGACGACGAAGGCACGTCCGACACCACCACGACTGCCGGCGACGATGAGGAGACGACCACCACCGCCGGCGGCGACGAGGGGACGACCACCACCGAGGGCAGCGGCGACGGGGCGGCGGCCGACCTGGCCATCGCCCAGCTCGCGGCCGGGCTGGAGGTGCTCGCGGTCAACACGTACCAGGCCGCGGCCGACGCCGCCGGCTCCGGTGCGCTGGGCGAGGTGCCCCCTGCCGTCGTCACCTACGTGACCACGGCGCTGGACCACCACCAGCAGCACCTCGACTCGTGGAACGGGATCATCACCGGCTCCGGCGAGGAAGAGGTCACCGAACCCAACGCCGACCTCGAGCCCACCGTGCAGGACGGCCTGGCCGCGGCCACCGACGTCCCCGCGGTGGCCGAGCTGGCCCTGATGCTGGAGGGCATCGCCGCCGCCACCTATCTGGACGCGCTGACGATGCTCACCAACGGCGAGGTCATCGAGCAGACCGGGTCGATGTTCATCGTCGACCGCCAGCACATGGCGCTGCTGAACTTCGCCCTGGGCGAGTACCCGATCCCGGACACCTTCGCCAGCACCGACGACTCGGTGGCCTAGGCCCTTGGCCCCGGCGGCGGCGCGGAGGTGCACGTCCCGCACACCCGTGGCCACTGTGGCGGCGGCGATCCTCGTGATCGCCGCCGCCGTGGTCCCCTCCGGGGCCGCGCCCTCGGCGCCGGTGCGGACCGGCTCGGCCCCGGCCCCGGCCCGCTCTGACCTGGCCGACCTGGGCGACCTGCCCGTCCAGGTCGTGACGGACAACGGCGGGTGGTGCTGGTGGCAGGGTCCGCGCGCCATCGTCACCACCGACGGTGCGCTCCTCGCCGCCTCGACGCCGTCCACGGTCGGCGCCGGCGAGCGCGAGCCCGCCGCCGACGTCTCGACCTCCGACCTCGCGACCGGTCGGACCCGCACCGAGGTCCTCCAGGAGGGTCGGCTGACGGCCGACGACCACGCCAGCGGTGCGGTCCTCGAGCTCCCCTCCGGCCGGGTCGTGACCGCCTGGGCGGGCCACAGCGAGGAGCCGTTCGTCCACGTGGCGTGGAAGGACCCCGGAGCCGCCGGCTGGACGGTGCCCGCCCCGGTGGCCCGACCCGAGACCGACATCGCCCTCCCCAGCCGCGGCTTCGGGTCGCGGGCCAACGTGACCTACTCCAACCTGGTCTGGGCGCCGGGCCCCGACGGCGGGGACGACGTCGTGTGGGACCTCTTCCGGGGTCGGGGCGACCAGCCTGCCGCCATGGTGTCGGCCGACGAGGGCGAGACGTGGACCTACCTCGGCCTGGTCCTGTCCCGGCCCGGCAGCCGGCCCTATGTGCGCTACGCGGCCAGCGGCGACCGGATCTGGTTCGTCGCCTCGCTCGGCCACCCCGACGAGGTGACGTCCGACCCGCTGCTGGCCGGGTTCATCCGCGACGGCGTCGTGCACCGCACCGACGGCGCGCCCCTCGGCCCCATCGGGAAGGGGGTCGATCCCGAGCGCCTCACCGAGGTCTTCCGGGACACCCGCCGGGCCGACGTCCCGTGGGCCCCCGCCGGGCTCGGCGGGCTCAAGGACCACGACGCCTGGGCGTCGGACCTCCAGGTCGACCCCTCCGGCGCACCCGTGGTGACCTTCAGCGTCCGCCGGCCCGAGCCGTCGGCGTCCGCCCCCGGTGCCTTCGCCCACGACGCCCGCTGGGCCCGCCTCGACCCGGTCACGGGGCGGTGGACCGTCGCCCGCCTGGGCGTGGTGGGCGCCGCCGGGTCCGACCTGGTCGAGGGCCAGCCGTCGTACACGGGCCTGGCCGCGGTCGACCCCACCCGGTCGGGTGTGGTCTACCTCTCGACCGACATCGACCCGGCCACGGGCGAGCCGCTCGTCTCGGCTGCGACCGGCCGGGTGCAGCACGAGATCTGGGAGGCCACCACGCCCGATGACGGGCGCACCTGGCGGTGGGCGGCGGTGACGGCCGACTCCCGCGCCGACAACCTCCGGCCCGTCGTGGCGGTGGGCCACGGCCACTGGGCCCTGACCTGGCTGCGCGGGCGCTACGACGGCTTCGTCGACGACTACGCCCAAGCCGTCGTCGCCATCGTCGGCCCGCCGAGCTGAAGCGGGTGCGGCCGTCCGGCCGAGCCAAAGAGGGCGGGTTCGGACGCCGGGGCTGCGACACTGGTCGTCCATGACGTTTCGCCTCACCAAGCACCACGGGCTCGGCAACGACTTCCTCGTGCTGCTCGGCACGGGGGCGGAGCTGACGGCCATCGGGCCGGACCACGCCGTCCGCTGGTGCGACCGCCACACGGGCGTCGGCGCCGACGGCCTGCTCCTCGGGGTCCCCGACGAGCCCGACGCCGATCTGCGCATGACCCTCTACAACGCCGACGGCAGCCGGGCCGAGATGAGCGGCAACGGGATCCGCTGCCTGGCCCAGGCCGAGGTCGACCGGCGCGGCACCCGTGAGGCCGAGCTCCACATCGCCACCGACGGCGGTCCCCGCACGGTCTCGGTCCGTCCCGGGCCCGAGGCCGCCAGCGTCATCGCCGCCGTCGACATGGGCCCGGCCCACCCCGGCCCCGAGGCCGACCGCCCGCCGGCCGACCAGATCGACGACCCCATCGCCCTGGCGGCCGAGCCCCTGCGCTCGGTCACGGTCGACCTGGGCAACCCGCACCTCGTGCTGCTGGTCGACGACCCGGCCAAGGTCGACGTCCACCGGGCCGGCCCGCACTGGGAGGCGGGCTACGACGCCGGCATCAACGTCCACGCCATCGCCCCCACCCCGGGCGCCACCGACGAGCTCACCATGGCCATCTGGGAGCGGGGCGCCGGCGCCACCCAGGCGTGCGGCACCGGGGCCACCGCCGCCGCCCACGCGGCCCACGTCTGGGGCCTCGTCGGCACCAGGGTCACGGTCCACATGCCGGGGGGCGACGTCGAGGTCGAGGTGGGCGTGCGGATGACGCTCCACGGCCCGTCGGTCCGCATCGCCACCGTGGAGGTGGGCGCATGACCACCGGACCCACCGACCCCACTGACCACGACGACCACGAGACCGACGAGATCGGCCCCGAGGAGGACAGCCACCGCGGCGCCTTCGGCGACTTCGGCGGCACCACCGGCGCCTTCATCGAGCGCACCTTCCGGGAGAAGATCCTCCTGGTCGGCGTCACCCTCCCGCCCCACCTCGACGAGGACACCGAGGCCCTGCTGGACGAGCTCGAGCTGCTGGTCGACACGGCCGGCGCCGACGTCGTGGGCCGCGTCGTGCAGCGCCGCACCCGGCCCGAGCCGGCCACCTACATCGGCAAGGGCAAGGTCACCGAGCTCAAGCAGCTGGCCGAGGCCGTCGACTGCGACACCGTCGTCTTCGACGACGAGCTCAGCCCGGCCCAACAGAACAACCTCGAGAAGGCGCTCGGACGGACGGCCATCGACCGCACCGCCGTGATCCTCGACATCTTCGCCCAGAACGCCTCCAGCCAGGAGGGCAAGGCCCAGGTCGAGCTGGCCATGCACCGCTACCGCCTGCCCCGGCTGCGGGGCAAGGGCGGCTCGCTCTCGCAGCAGGCCGGTGGTTCCGGCGGTGGCCTCGGCGCCCGTCGTGGCCCCGGCGAGACCCAGCTCGAGGTCGATCGCCGCCGCGTCCTGCGCCGGGTCCACAAGCTCGAGGCCGACCTGCGCGAGATCACCCAGCACCGGGAGACCCAGCGCAAGGCCCGGAGCCGCAGCCGGGTCACCCACGTCGCCCTCGTCGGCTACACCAACGCCGGCAAGTCGACGCTGCTCAACCAGCTCACCGACGCCGACGTCCTCGTCGAGGACCGCCTCTTCGCCACGCTCGACGCCACCACCCGGCGGCTCGAGCTGCCCGGCGGCGAGGGCGTGCTGGCCACCGACACCGTCGGGTTCGTCCGCAAGCTTCCGCACCAGCTGGTCGAGGCCTTCCGCTCGACGCTCGACGTCGCCGCCCAGGCCGACCTGCTGGTCCACGTGGTCGACTCGTCGGCCGCCGACCCCGAGGGCCAGATGGCCGCCGTCCGCGAGGTGCTCGACGAGATCGACGCCGGCGAGGTCCCCGAGCTGATCTGCTTCAACAAGCGCGACGTCACCGAGGAGTGGAAGCGCCTCGTCGACCGCCACCCCGGCTCGGTGGCCGTGTCGGGCCGCACCGGCGAGGGCTTCGACGACCTGCTCCTGGCCATCTCCGACCGGCTCCGGTCGCTCACCTCATCGGTCGAGCTGCTGGTCCCGTTCGCCCGGGGCGACGTCATGGCCGAGGTCCACCGCGAGGGCGAGGTCATCTCCGAGGAGGCCACCGACGACGGCATGCTCCTGCGGGCCCGGCTCGACGATGCCGGCCGCTCCAAGCTGGCCGCCTACCTGGTCGGCGGGCCGGCCGGCGGGCCCCATTAGGGTCCGTCGCCCATGGATGCCGCCGTTCTGCTCCACCTGACGTCGCACCGCCCGCTGTCGCTGCGCGCCATCGACGCCCTCACCACCGTCGAGCGGGGTGAGGTGCTGGCCATGGCCACCGTGGCCGAGGTGCTCGAGACCGTCGAGCACACCCCCGGTTGCGCCGGCCTGCTGCCGGTCGAGGACAGCTACGGCGGCGAGGACACCGCCGTGCTCGACCGCCTCATCTTCGGCACCTCGCAGGTGTTCGTCAGCGAGGAGGTCGTGGTGGGGGAGTCGCTCGACGCCTTCCGGGTCCGCACCGACGACGCCGCCGAGGGCCGCATCGTCGTCTCCGAGCCCCGCGCCATCGAGCACTGCCACCGCTTCATCCAGGAGAACGGCCTGGTCACCCGGTTCGTGGGCTCGACCCACGAGGCGTGCCGGATCGTGGCCGAGAGCGGCGACCCGGCCCTGGTGGCCCTGGCGCCCCGCGAGGTGGCCGACGTCTACGGCCTCGTCCCGGTGGCGGCGTCGGTCGACGACGTGCCCGAGGCCCGCACCCGGTTCTTCCTGATCAGCCGGTCGGTCGCCGCCCCCACGGGCCGCGACAAGACGACCCTCGTCCTCACCCAGCCCGACGACCGCTCGGGCAACCTCCAGCGCTTCCTGTCCGCCTTCACCGACCACGGCGTGAACCTGGTGAGCCTGCACAGCCGCCCGCTCGCCTCGGCCGCCGAGTTCTGCTTCATCGTCACCGCCGAGGCCCACATCCACGAGCCCGGGATGGGCGCCGCCATCGCCGACCTGTGGTCGGCCGGCGCCCAGATCAAGGTCGTGGGCTCGTACCCGCACTGGGGCGGCGACCAGGTGGTGGCCCCGTTCGGCGAGCCGCCGGCGTCGGTCGGCCGTCAGTCGAGCCCGGCCGAGCGGGCCGCGGTGCTGGGCGAGACCGCCCCCACGCCCACCTGACCGCCGCCGTGGCCATCGTCGAGTACCTCGGCCCGGAGGGGACCTTCGCCCACGCCGCCACCGACCTGCTGCGCACCGCCCCGGCCGACGCCGAGCTGGTGCCCCGCCCGACGGTGCAGGAGATCGTCCACGACGTCGAGGCCGGACGCTGCCTCATGGGTCTGGTGCCCATCGAGAACTCGGTCGAGGGCGGCGTCACCGGCACCATCGACGTCATCGTGTTCGAGACGTCGCAGGTGGTCATCCGCGAGGAGGTCGCCGTCCCGGTGGCCTTCACCGCCTTCCGCCGGCCGGGCGACACCTCCGAGCCGGCCACCGTCCTCAGCCACCCCGTCGGCCTGGCCCAGACCACCCGCTGGTGGGGGAGCCGGGGCCTCGTCGCCCGCTCGACGTCCTCCACCAGCGAGGCCTGCCGTCTCGTGGCGGCGTCGACCGAGCCCGGCCTGGTGGCCGTCGCCTCGGCCAAGGCCGGCGTGATCGCCGGGCTGGACGTGGTGGACGAGGGCGTCGAGGACCACCCCGGCGCCCAGACCCGCTTCGCCCTGGTGGCCCGGAGCGAGACCGAGCCGACGGGCGACGACCGCACCACGATCGTGGTCACGCCGCCGGAGTCCGAGGTGCCCCGGGTGCTGCTCCGGATCCTCGAGCCCATCTCACTGCGCGACATCAACCTGTCGAACATCGTCAGCCGGCCACTGCGCAAGGGCCTCGGCGTCTACTGCTTCGTCCTGACGGTCGACCGCCATGCCTCCGACCCGGCGGTGGTCGACGCCCTGGCCGACCTCCGTGGCTTCGGCTGCGAGGTCAAGGCCCTCGGCTCCTACCCCGCCTGGCGGTCCTCGTGAGCGAGGTCGGCCGCGTCGGGATCGTCGGCCTGGGCCACATCGGCGGCTCCCTCGCCCTGGCCCTCCGCGACGCCGGCGTCGAGGTGGTGGCCACCAGCCCGTCGGCGTCCACGCGAGAGCTCGCCGCCGCGAACGGCGTGGGCGTGGTCGGCTCCGTCGACGCCCTGGTCGAGCGGTCCGACGTGGTCGTGGTCGCCGCCGCCCTGCACGTCCTGGGCGGAGTGGTCATCCAGGCGGTCGACGCCGCCGCCCGCCAGGCCCAGCCGCCCACGGTCACCGATGCCGGTTCGGTGAAGGTGCCGGTCGTCGAGCAGGTACGGAAGGGGACCGACCACCACTCCCTGTTCGTCCCCGGCCATCCGATGGCCGGCAACGAGGGTTCGGGCTTCGCCTCCGCCGTGCCCCACCTCTTCAGCAGGCGCACGTGGGCGGTGACGCCCGCCGGCGACGTCGGTCTCGACCGCTGGGCGGCGGTGGCCCGCGTCGCCCTGGCCGTCGGCTCGACCGTCGTGCCCGTCGCCGCCGACGAGCACGACGACGCCGTCGCCCTCACCAGCCACCTGCCCTACGCCCTGGCGGCCCTGGTCGCCGGGACGGTAGGCGCAGAGCACGGCCTGCTCCGGTCGCTGGCGGCCGGGTCCTACGACTCGCTCACCCGGGTGGCCGGCGGTCACGAGAGCCTCGGCTCGGCCATGGCGCTGCGGAACCGGGCGGCCCTGGTGCCACGGCTCCGCACACTGGCCAAGGAGCTGGAGACGCTGGCCGATCGGCTCGTCGAGGTCACCGATCCCGATGACGTGAGCCGCCTCCGAGACCCAGGCCGCACGATCCATGACGTCTTCGAGAGCGGCTTCACGAGCAAGAGGGCCGATGCCCGCCCCGCCGGCGCGAGTCGCACGGAGACCCTCGTCCGCGCCGAGCTGCTCGAGCTCGGCCGCTCCGGTGGCCGGGTCGTCGGCGTCGACGAGGCGGGGCCCGACGCCGTCACCGTCGAGGTCGTGTCGTGAGCGGCGCCGGGTTCGAGCCGCCGCCGTTGGTGTGGGAGACGCTGGGCGACATCCAGGCCGCGGCCGCCGCCTTCCCGGGTGGGGCCATCGACCTCACCATCGGCACGCCGATCGACGACCCACCGGCCTTCGTGGCCGAGGTCCTGGCCCGGTCGACCTCGGCGCGGGGCTACCCGCCGTCGATCGGGTCGCCGGCGTTCCGCGCCGCCGCGGCCGGCTGGGTCGGACGCCGCTTCGACGTCGAGCTCGACCCGGCGGCCGTGGGCGCCACCATCGGCTCGAAGGAGCTGGTGGCCGGCCTGCCCCAGTGGCTGCGCCTGCGTCACGACGACCCGACCCGCGACACCGTGCTCCACCCGGCCGTCGCCTACCCGACCTACGCCATGGGGGCCCGGCTGGCCGGCTGTCGTGCCGTCGCCGTCCCGCCCACGGCGAGCGGCGCCCTCGACCTCGACGCCATCGACCCGGCCGACGCCGCCCGGGCGCTGTGCCTCTGGTCGAACAGCCCGGGCAACCCCACCGGTGCCCTCGACGACCTGGCCGCCGCCGTGGCCTGGGGGCGCGAGCGCCGCGTCCCGGTGTTGTCCGACGAGTGCTACGCCGAGCTGACCTGGGCCGGCCCGGCCCGCACCGTCCTCCAGGAGGGGAGCGAGGGCGTGCTGGCCGTCCACTCGCTCTCGAAGCGGTCGAACCTGGCCGGGCTGCGGGTCGGCTTCTACGCCGGCGATCCCGATCTGGTCGCCTACCTCGGCCAGCTCCGCAAGCACGCCGGGTTCATGGTGCCGGGCCCGGTCCAGGAGGTCGCCGCCGTCGCCCTCGACGACGACGCCCACGCCGAGGCCCAGCGCGAGACCTACCGCCGCCGGCTCGAGGCCGTCGTCGCCGCCCTGGCCGCTGCCGGCCTCCCGACCCCGTTCCCCGACGGCGCCTTCTACCTGTGGGTGCCGGCACCCGACGGCGACGGCACCGCGCTGGCCCGCACCCTGGCCGAGCGGGCCGGCGTGCTGGCCACCCCGGGGGCGACCTACGGACCCGAGGGCGCCGGCCACGTCCGCCTCGCCCTCGTCGTCACCGACGACCGCGTGGCCGAGCTGTGCCACCGCCTCGAGGCCATGACGGCAACCGTCGCCTGACCCGTTCGCCGGGGGCGGGTCCCCGGAGGTCACCCCCGATCGGGCGGGACCGGGCATGATGGGCCGACCCGGGGCACGAGCGACCGCCCCCTGCCCCACGGAGCGACCATGAGCGCCAACCTCGAGAAGCCGAAGCCGGGGCTCGCCGCCGCCCTCCTGATCCCGCTGGTGATCTGGATCGCGTTCTCCGCGGTGGCCATCGTCTTGCTGGTCATGGGCATCACCCGGGCCGAGGACACCTACGACGACTTCGCCCGCATCGACGCCGACACCCCGACCGAGATCGAGCTGTCCTCGACCGGTGGGTACCGGATCTGGCTCGAGCGCCCCGGGGACGACAGCTCGGACTTCGGCATCGACGAGGCCGCCACCGCGACGATCACCGGGCCCGACGGCCAGGACGTCCCCGCCAACACCTACATCGGGTCGCTCGAGTACAACGACGGGAGCGCCGTCCTCACCTTCGACGTCGACGAGCCCGGCACCTACACCATCGAGGCCACCGAGTCCACGTTCTCCTCGGACCCCAACGCCGGCCCGGCCCGGTTCGCCGTCGGCAAGGGCAACCCCTTCGCCGAGGCGGGCAAGGGCATCCTCTTCATGTTCATCCTCGGCACCGTGGGCTTCCTCGTCGCCCTGATCCTGATGATCGTCATGCTGGTGAAGCGGGGCCGCTCGAAGAAGCGCATCACCCAGGCCGCCTTCCAGGGTGGCGGCTACGGCGCCGGGGGCTACCCGGCCCAGGGCGGCTACCCGCAGCCGGGTGGGTACCCGCAGCAGGGTGGCTACCCACCGCAGGGTGGCACCCCGCCGCCCGGCAGCACCTGGTAGGTGGCGCAACCCGGCATCCCCCGACCCCGCCCCCACGGGTCGTGGTACCTCGTCCCGGCGGCCCTGATGCTGCTGGCCTCGGTGGCCTGCATCCTCGCCATCCGGCAAGGGTTCCTCGACGCCGAGGACACGGCCACCCGGGCCAACACCGCCGCCCCGGGTGTGGACCAGCCGATCACCATCACCGAGCCCGCCGGCTACACCGTCGCCTACTACGGCCCGATCATCGTCCACACCACCAGTGATCGCGATCGGCTGATCGAGGACCTCGAGCTCAGCATCACCCCGGTCGACGGGGGCGCCGCCCTCCCCCTGCGGCCCTACGACGGGCTCAACGACCTGACGGCCGAGGGCCAGCAGTACGTCCCACTGCTGACGGTCCGCTTCGAGCAGCCCGGCGACTACACCTTGCGATCGTCGCTCGCCTCGAGCATCGACCGGGAGCGGGCGGGGGTGGCCGTCTCCGAGAGCCCGTACCGCAAGCTCCGCCGCGGGGCCGAGCG